>JAYZGM010000157.1:0-5137 GCA_036336225.1 Acidobacteriota bacterium
CGAGCGCTCCGGTCAGTCTGTTGTCCAATCGTCTTGTCGTCGTGGCCCCGTCGGCCGTCTTCCGTCCATCTGGTCGGATTGACTCACCGGCCACTCTCACCGACCCACAGTTTCGACGAATAGCCATCGGAGATCCTACAGGTGTCCCCGCTGGCGTCTATGCCCGCACGTATCTCGAGTCGATCTCCCTGTGGGAAGCGTTGTCTGAACGAATGGTGCCCACCCGCAGTGTTCGGGCGGCGCTGGCCATCGTTGAGGCGGGCGAGGTGGACGCTGGCATCGTGTATCGGACCGACGCCCGTACCACCGACGGGGTGCGGGTGGTGTTCGATGTCGCCGCCGAAGACGGGCCCGCGATTGTCTACCCTGCCGCCGTGTTGTCAGGGGCGAGGGACCGGGATACGGCCGAGCAATTCCTCTCATTTCTTCAACGGCCTGCCTCGGGAGCCGTGTTCGACGAGGCTGGTTTCGTGCTGCTCAGTCCATGAACGACGTGGTGTCGGTAGCACTCTTCACCATCGGAATGGCGACTGTGGCCACATTGGTCATGTTGCCGGCCGGGGTGGCCGTGGCGTGGGTGCTGGCGCGACAACCGTTTCCCGGTCGCGTCGTGCTCGAGACACTAGTGTCCCTGCCGCTTGTGTTGCCGCCGGTAGCGACCGGGCTCATCTTGATCGCGATTGTTGGACGCCGCGCGCCGGTCGGGGCGCTTCTTGAAATGGTCGGTATCGAGGTGATGTTCACACGGCTGGCCGTCGTGCTCGCCATGGCCGTGATGGGGCTCCCTCTGCTGGTCCGTGCCGCCCGAGCCGGGTTCGAGCAGGTCGATCGACGTCAGGAACAGATCGCCGCCACACTTGGGGCAAAGCCGGTCCGCGTGTTCTTTACGGTCAGTCTTCCTCTGGCCCGGCGTGAGGTCATCGCCGGGGGCCTGCTCGGCTTTTCTCGGGCCCTTGGCGAATTTGGCGCCACCATCATGGTCGCCGGCGCGCTCCCGAGTACGAGGACCATCGCGGTGGCGATCTACACGTATACAGAAACCGGTCAGCAGGAAGCTGCGGCCGCAATGTTGGGGGTGGCGGCGGTGATCGCCTGTGGGTCCTTGGTGTTGTCCAACCGCTTGGGGGCGTCGTGAGCGTGTCGACCTCCTTTACCTTCGACTTTTGCCTGGAAGACGGGGAGTTTGTGCTTGAGATCCACGAGGAGATTGATGCCCGGGTCGTGGCCGTGATCGGTGTGTCCGGAGCGGGAAAGACAAGTGTGCTCGAGTCGGTCGCCGGTCTTCGAATTCCTCGCCATGGTCGAATCAGGGTCGGTGGGCGCACGCTGTTCGATACTGATGCTGATGTTGACCTTCCCCCGTACGCGCGCCGCGTCGGCTATGTGCCTCAAGACTTGGCATTGTTCCCTCACCTGAACGTGCGTCGCAATATCTTGTACGGCGCCGGATCGAAACCGGCGTTCGCGGTCACGCAGGTACTGGGTTTGCTCGAGCTCGACGGCCTGCTTGAGCGACAGGTCACCCGGCTGTCGGGTGGAGAGCGTCAACGGGTAGCGTTAGCCCGGGCGCTGATGGCGTCACCCTCGGTGTTGCTGCTCGATGAGCCGTTGGCGTCGCTGGACGTCGGGTTCCGGGCGCGCATTCTGCCGTATCTGAAACGAATTCGCGACGAGCTGACCATCCCGATGGTGTATGTGTCGCACGCCAAGGAGGAGGTGCGAGCGATTGCCGATTGGGTACTCGTGCTCGACCGGGGGCGGGTCGTGCGCTCGGCGGCCGAGCTGTGATCAACGCGATCGTCGGCCCGAACCTCGGAGACTGCCGGTCCTTTACAGTAAGGCTCGCACCCCGAGATACAAGATCGACGGGGCCAGCAGACAGCCCACGCCGGTATAGAACGTGGCGGTCATCGCACCATAGGGCACGAGCTTCGGGTCGGTCGCCGCCAGCCCTCCTGCCACTCCGCTCGTCGTCCCCATCAACCCACCGTAGATGAGCGCTGAATGTGGATTGTCCAATCCGATTCGGGGCGCGATAAACGGCGTCACGATCATCACCAAGACCGATTTCGTGAGCCCCGCCGCGACACTCAAGGCGATGACGTCACTGCCGGCCCCCAACGCGGTCCCGGTAACTGGTCCCACGATGTAGGTGGCGGCTCCCGCGCCAATGGTTGTCACCGCGATCGGGTCGGTATACCCGAACGCGACTGCCACAATGACACCGATCACGAACGACAAGACGACCCCGACCACGATGGAGATCGCCCCGACGGTACCCGCCCGCTTTAGAGCGCTAAGATCGGCTCCAAATGCGGTCGCGACGATGGCGAAGTCCCGAAACATGGCCCCGCCCATGATCCCGATTCCCGCGAGAAAGGGGATATCAGCGAGCCCCGTGCTGCCCCCCGTTCTCAGACCTCCGTACCAGGCCAGGACAAGACCGAGCGCGATCGCGATCGCCGAACCGTGCACATGACCGCGAGTGAGCTTTGCCGAGATCAGATAGGACACCCAGACGAGTGCCCCCACGAACATAAATGCAGTAATGAGCGCGTTCGCGGCCACGACGCCCCGCAGGGAATCAAGAATCATCGTGTTGCCTCGCCTGACCCAATCGGGCCAGCACCGGAATCATTGCGAAGCTCGCGGCGACGGCCGCGACCCCCGCGATGATCGCCATCCATCCCCCGGAGAGGGCCGACACCACATTCTGTCGTGCGGCCATCGCCACCACGATGGGGATATACATCGCGCTCCAGAAGCCGATTCCCTTCTCCGTGATGGGGGTGAGTGTGAACTGGCGGGAACCCAGATTGGAGAGCACCAGCAGCAGGATCATAGCGATGCCGACACCACCGACATTGGCTTGGACACCCAAGATGTCACCCAGCAGGTCGCCGACAAACACCCCGACCAACATACAGAACGACAACAACGCCACACCATAAATCACCACATTCGCACTCCTCGCCCACGAGCATCAGATGTTACCGACGCACCGTACGATAGCGGTCACGAGCGCCCTTTTCAAACGCCGTACCTATCCGACCGCCCTGTGTCTGGCTTAAACAGCCCACGGTAAACGTCCCGTTGCATTCGACCGAAGCTGAATGAGGTCGATCCACGTTGTTCATCGGTCAAATATTGTCGGTATGCTCCCTCGTCTCGCCTGGTTCGACCGGATGAATGGCCGGTCTCGTGTGTGACGCGGGATGTTCGCCACTGGCTGCGAGCACCGGTATACTCCTCCACCATGGACGCCGCCATCCTCTCGCTCGGCGCGTTGCTCATCGCCATCATCGTGAGTTGCACGATCCGACTTCACGTCGGGTTCTTGGCCATTGCGCTGGCCTGGATCGTCGGAGTGTATATCGACGATATGAGCGCTCGAGAGGTGATGGCCGGTTTTCCGACCAGGCTCTTTCTGACCTTGGCGGGGGTAACGCTCTTATTTTCGCAGGCGCAGGCCAATGGCACCTTGGATCTGATTGCCCAAAAGGCGGTGCGTCTCTGTCGCGGCAATGTCGGTGTCATCCCGGTGATGTTTTTTGGGCTGTCTTTCGTCCTGTCGTCGATCGGGCCGGGCAGTATCGCGTCTACCGCTCTCATGGCACCGATGGGCATGGCGGTCGCCGGGCAAGTGGGGATCTCGGCGTTCTTGATGGCGATCATGATCGGTCATGGTGGAAACGCTGGCGCACTCTCGCCGTTCGCGCCGGCCGGGATAATCGTGAACGGGGTGATGGATGAAATCGGGCTCCCCGGGTACGCGGTCTCGACCTATGTCAACAATATGATGGCCCAGACGGTTGTCGTGCTGGCCGCCTATCTGTTGTTCGGGGGATGGCGCCTGCTCGGGTGTTACCACCAGGGCGAGCTGGTCGTCCCCGCCGCCGATGGCACGAACTCGACAACGAGTGGCCTGGAGCGCCGGCATTGGCTGACGATCGGGATCATTGGGAGTCTGCTGCTCGCGGTCATTTTGGTCGATGTCGATGTTGGTCTCGGCGCCTTCGCCGGTGCCAGCGTGCTGGCGTTGCTCAAGGCCGGGGACGAATCGGAAGCCGTCCAGCTGATGCCCTGGCGGGTTATCATGATGGTCTGTGGCGTGACGGTCCTGATCTCGGTCCTTGAGGCCACCGGGGGCCTGGCTCTGTTTACCCGCTTTCTTGCGGGTATCTCGACCGCCAACACTGTCACCGCCGTCATGGCGTTTACGACCGGGCTTATCTCGATATACAGCAGCACGTCGGGTGTCGTTCTGCCGGCCTTTCTGCCGACCGTCCCCGACCTGGCGCAACAACTCGGTGGGGTCGACCCACTCGCGATCGCGTCGTCTATGAACGTGGGTGCGCATCTGGTCGACGTGTCGGCGTTGTCGACGCTGGGTGCCCTGTGTATGGCGGCTGCGCCCAAGGCGGAGGATAGCCGACAGTTGTTCAACAAGCTCATGATGTGGGGGCTGTCGATGACGCTGGTGGGAAGCGCCACGTGCTGGCTTCTTTTCACCGTGCTGCGGCTGGGTCTCAGTTGAGGACCCGGTCCGGAACAAGTCGACCATCACGGCCGCCGATGCATCCCGTCCAGCCGGGTTGCTCGTCGCTTACAGACTGCCTGTATGCGCACTCGTCACGTCTTGCTGGCGGGACGCCTCGACAACCGAAATGGGCCGCTTGTCCCTGAACGGATCCTAAGAGGCACGCCCTTCGCCCTGAACTCATGCGAATCATCATCGTCGGTGGTGGTGAAATCGGATACGCCCTTGCGCGGGCACTCTCCTCGGATCATGCGCTGTTTGTGATCGACTCGGACCCGCGGGTCGCCGAGCGATTTGATCTCCTTGATGTGGAGCTCCTGACCGGTAGCGGCACGAGTGCGACACTGCTCGAGCGCGCGGGCGTTAATGGCAGTGGTCTCTTTATCGCGTGCACCGGTCTCGACGAGGTCAATATCGTCGCCTGTGCGCTCAGCCGTCAGCTCGGGGGCGGGCGGACGATCTGTTTTGTGTCCCGAGAGGATTTTATCCATGGGGCCGATGGTCGTGACAGCCTGAGTGCGCGGTTTGGGGTGGATGCGGTCATCTGGCCAGAGGCCCAGCTCGCCGACGCCATCGAACGGATCATCATGGCTCCGG
>JAYZGM010000158.1:0-7458 GCA_036336225.1 Acidobacteriota bacterium
TGGTACCTACTGTCCTGACAAGGATCCACGTATCGAAGAAGAGCGACCGGTGTTTAACATAGTAGAGATCGTACTCAAGTTTCTCAACCGCCAACCTCGGCCCACCGACACGGGTCAGGAGAAGCCGGCACCGCTTCGAACTCAGGCGCCGGGGTCCGGCAGGCAGACCGCCCATGGCCGTCGTGCTCCTCATAACCTTTTGTCGTCCGTTCCACCGCGGGGCTGCAGACACGCCTCCCGCTCCTCGTGGACATGCACCTACCCGCGAGACAGGCCGAACAGATTACCTCTCAATTCAGGCACCCGTTTCACGTACAACCCACACTCCTTCCGACTGATCGGCCGAACCGGGCTAGAATAGGTGCTCGCTGGCAACTTGGAGCCAACAACCGGGTTCATAAGGGTGTTGAACGTGATGAAGAACCACGAAGTGACGACGTCCCGAATCGGGCTGAAAATGTTGACGCTCTCCGTCATTGCCGTGACCATCGCCGGCTGCAGCCCGCGGGACTCCGGCGGGCTCACTCAGCGACTCTCTATCTCCACCGGTGGGACCGGTGGCGTTTACTACCCGTACGGAGGTGGGGTCGCCAAGGTCATCAGTGACCATCTCGACGGCGTCGAGGCGACGGCCGAGGTCACCGCAGGCACCGTGGACAATTTGAAATTCATCGCCAGCCGGGAATCTGATCTCGCCATCGGGTTGGCAGACTCGATCGACGATGCCGCGGCCGGGAGAGGCGCCTTTGTCGACTTTGGCCAGGTGCCGGCCCGAACCATCGCCGTGCTCTATGACAATCTGAACCAGCTGGTCACGGTTGAAGGACAGGGTATCGAGTCGGTGACCGACTTGCGGGATCGAATTGTATCGACCGGTGCACCCGGCAGCGGCACCGAGATTACGGCGCTACGTGTGCTCGCCGCCGAGGGACTGGACCCGGACGCCGACATGAGTCGCCAAAGCCTGGGAGTGGGGCAATCGGTCGATGCCTTGAAAGACGGCAAGATTGACGCCTTCTTCTGGAGCGGCGGAGTACCGACTGGCGCCGTCTTGGATCTAGCTTCTACTCCGGGACGCACCGTCAAGCTCGTCCCAAACACGAGTGCGTTGCCCTTCCTCCACGAGAACTTCGGCGACACGGTGTATCACGCGGTGACGATTCCGCAGATCACCTACCCCGGGATGAACAGTGACGTCGAGGTCATCGGGGTGGCCAATATGCTGGTCGCCCATGAAGAGATGGATGCGGAGTTGGCCTACCGAATTACCCAAGCGCTCTTCGAGAATCACGCCGAACTGGCTGCCGTGCACGCCGAGGCCGCGAAGCTCTCGCTCGACACCGCCGTCGTGGGTTCGACGATACCGTTCCACGAAGGGGCCATCAGGTACTACCGCGAGCAGGGTGTCTGGCCCGAATCGTGACCGACGGGCGGAGTGGGCCAGCCGGATCCCGTTCGCGGCAACCGCCCGTGTCCGGTAGGGGCTCGGTTTCCTGAGCCAGTACGAAGATTCGGAGCTCAACCTGTCGACCTCACCGACGCCCGCACTTGACCCACGCGACGACCCGGACGCCGAAGCTCCCACCCGACGTTTGACGGGGCTGACGGAACGGCTGGTCACGTGGCTGGCCGCCGGGCTGTCTCTCTATGCACTGTATTGGGTGATTGGGATCGTCCAGCCCCAGATCTATCGCGTCAGCTTTCTGCTGATCAGTCTGGTACTGACGTTCATCCTGTATCCGATGATTCCGGCATGGCGACACCGGGTGACGACGCTCGACTGGGCGTTTGCCGCCCTGACGATACTGGTCCTGTCCTGGCCCATTATCGACTTCGATCGCTTTGTCTATCGGGCCGCCACGCCGACCACGATCGACACGCTCTTTGGCGCCGTCACGACACTCCTGGTCCTTGAGGCGACCCGACGCACCGTCGGGTGGATCTTGCCCGTTACCGCGATCGGGTTCCTGCTCTATGGCTACTATGGCCCGTATCTCGAGCTGGTTGGTCTGGAGATCATGGCCCACCGGGGCTATGCGATTCCCCGCCTCGTTGCCACGTTGTACATGACCCTCGAGGGTATCTTCGGTGTGCCACTCAACGTCGCCTCGACTTACATCGTGCTGTTCACGATTTTTGGGGCGATGCTGCAACACTCGGGCGCTGGACAGTTCTTCATCACGTGGACGATGGCGGCATTTGGCCGGTCGTCGAGTGGGGCTGGCCCGGGTCGAACGGTCACCATGTCGGGATTCCTCTTGGGCACAGTCTCGGGGAGCGGGGTGGCCACTACCGTGACACTGGGCGCGGTCGCCTGGCCGATGTTGCGGCGGGCTGGCTTCACTCCCGAGGTCGGGGGCGGGATCCTATCGGCCAGCGGGATCGGCGCCATCATGGCCCCCCCCACCATGGGTGCCGCGGCATTCCTGATCGCCGAATTCCTACAGATCACGTATCTGCAGGTCATTTCGATGGCGATCGTCCCAGCGGTCTTGTACTACCTCTCAATCGTGCTCATGATCGAGGCGGATGCCCGGCGGCTTGGCACGCATGCAGTGGATGTTGATCTCCCGTCGGTGGGCACCCTCACCCGGCGGTCTGGTTACCACTTCCTCCCGCTGATCGCCATGGTTGTGCTTCTGGTATCCGGCATGACCCCGTTTCGTGCGGTCTTTCTGGCCACCATGCTGGCCATTGCGCTCAGTTTTGTTCGTCGGGAAACGGCCCTCCGTCCGACCCGTCTGGTGACGGCGCTCGAAACCGGGGGTCGGGCCGTGCTCGCGGTCGCGGCGACGACCGCCACCGCCGGCATCATCGTCGGGGTGGTCACGCTGACGGGACTCGGTCTCAAGATCTCGAGCATCATCGTGGACCTCGCCGGGGGCAATCTGTTCTTCACCGTGCTCTACGCGGCGGTGGCCGTCTGGATGTTGGGCTTGGCGGTCCCGGTCACGGCGTCCTACATCATCGCGGCGGTCATGATCGCCCCGGCCCTCACGCTTGTCGGCGTGCCAGATGTGGCGGCGCACATGTTCATCTTTTATTACGCGGTCTTGTCCGAGGTGAGTCCGCCGACCGCGTTGTCCCCATTTGCGGCAGCCGCGATTACCGGCGGAAACCCGTTCAAGACGATGATGCTGACCTGGAAATACACGCTGCCGGCGTTTCTCGTGCCGTTCGCGTTCACGCTGAGCCCAGAGGGACTGGGCGTGTTGCTGCAAGCCCCCATCACCGACATCGCCCGTACTGTGTTGACCGCGGTCGTGGGTATCCTTGCCCTAGCCATGGGACTCGGTGGATGGCTGCGTCAAGAGGCGACGACACTCGAGCGTACGGTGGCCGTGCTCGGAGGGTTGCTCCTCTTCTATGCGACAACGCTGACCGACTTCCTGGGAGCCGTTCTGTTTGCAGCCGCGATCGCGTTACACCTCGCGCGCGCGACCCCACCCCGAGAATCTACCGGTGTGTGACTCTAACGTGTTTCAGAAGGCCCCGGGGGTTAGCGCCCGTGGTAGAGCCCCGCTACATTCGAGCGGCGCGGGGTTTCACCCACGACCTGCTCGTGAAGCTTCGCCTCAAACCGCCGAGTGGTGATGTCTAGGCCCGCACGAGGCGACGATACTTGATGCGATGGGGTCGGTCCGCGGCCGAACCAAGACGGCGACGGCGATCCGCTTCATAATCCTGATAGTTGCCCTGAAACCAGACCACCTGACTGTCCCCTTCGAAGGCGAGGATGTGGGTCGCGATGCGGTCGAGAAACCACCGATCGTGACTGATAACGACCACACACCCGGCGAACTCGAGGAGCGCATCCTCAAGAGCGCGTAGCGTGTCCACGTCGAGGTCGTTGGTCGGTTCGTCCAACAGCAGGACATTCGCCCCGGTCTTCAATAGCTTCGCCAGATGCACCCGATTACGCTCGCCCCCTGAGAGCTCGCCGACCTTCCGCTGCTGATCACGGCCCTTGAAGTTGAACCACGAACAGTAGGCCCGCGACGCGACCGTGCGGCGTCCCAGCGTCACCTCGTCCTCGCCCCCTGAGACCTCTTCCCACACGGTCCGGTCCGGGTCGAGGTCACGACTCTGGTCTACGTAACCAAGGGACACGGTTTCGCCCACCCGCAACGTCCCGGCGTCCGGCGACTCCACCCCGGTGATCATGCGAAACAACGTCGTCTTCCCGGCCCCGTTGGCGCCGATCACACCGACGATCCCGGCCGGCGGTAGGCGAAAGCTCAGCTCCTGAATCAGACACTGTTCACCGAACCCCTTGGTGACGTTTTCCGCCTCGATCACGACGTCACCAAGACGCGGGCCGGGGGGGATGTAAATCTCGACCGACTCGATCTGCTCCGCGGCGTCCTGGGTGAGCAGATCCTCGTAGGCGTTGAGACGCGCTTTTCCTTTCGCCTGTCTAGCCCGAGGCGACATCTTGATCCATTCGAGCTCACGCGCGAGGGTGCGCCGGCGTTTCGATTCCTGTTTCTGTTCAACCTCGAGTCGCTTCTGCTTCTGGTCCAGCCATGACGAGTAGTTGCCCTCCCACGGAATCCCTTCGCCGCGATCCAGCTCCAGAATCCATCCAGCAACGTTATCGAGGAAATAGCGATCGTGGGTAATCGCCACGACCGTCCCTTTGTATTGTTGAAGATGCCGTTCAAGCCAGCCCACGATTTCGGCATCCAGGTGATTGGTTGGCTCATCCAGCAGAAGGAGGTCTGGTGCCTGCAACATGAGACGACACAGGGCAACGCGACGACGTTCGCCACCAGACAAGTGCGTGACGGCTGACCGCGGCGGCGGCAGCCGCAACGCGTCCATCGCCTGTTCGACCCGGGCGTCGAGGTCCCACGCGCCCGCCGCTTCAATCTGGTCCTGGAGACGACCCTGCTGGTCCATCGCATCTTGCAGCTCATCGCCACTGAGCCCTTCGTTGAAACTGGCGGTCACCGCGTCATAACGTTTGAGCAGACTCTTGTGGTCCGCGACACCCTCTTCCACATTGGCCTTGACCGTCTTGTCCAGGTTCAACTGTGGCTCCTGGGGCAAATAACCCACCCTCAGCCCATCTGTCACAAAGGCATCACCGGAAAAATCCTCGAGCTCGCCCGCCATGATTTTCAGCAGGGTGCTCTTACCCGCACCATTCAACCCCAGCACCCCGATCTTCGCGCCAGGGAGAAACGACAAGGAGATATTCTTCAGCACGTCGTGACCGGGACCATACGACTTCCCCAGTCGATGCATCGAGTACACGTATTGGTGCGCCATGAATCGCTCTCTGTCCTGTGGTCCTCAACCCCGAGCCCGTGGTCAGAGCCGCGTTGCATTCGAGCGGCGCGGGGGCTTACCACGGGCGAATATCCTGTAATCGAAGTATGCTCCGAACCTCGGTGGCAGGACACTTCGGCAGTTGTCGGCCGACAATTGCGACGCTAGCCGGCTCGTCTGGGTGACAATGCAGCTAGCGCTGAGGGCCCAGTCTACTCCATGTCCGATTCCTCGCCCCCGAACACCTCCGGTCCCGCTCAAAGCGCCCCGCGGGCCCCATCACAACCCCGTTCTCGTCTGCGGAAGCCTCGGCCGGTTTGGGCCCGTTGGTCAGACGACAAGCTCCTCGACATTCGTCTGTGCGACCTTGGCGTATCCCTCGCAGGCACTGATGTCGCGCGCTACATCCAAGTGTTGTATCGGGAGCTCGAGCAGCGTCGGCTCCGATTCCGACCACATTGCTGGCTCGCGGACGAATGGTTCACCCCGGACGGTGTTCCAGGAATCGCCATTCCGTTTTATCTCGCACATCCTCGGCTGGCACGGCTCGAGCTGAACCAGCTCCTCGAGGTCGAGGGGGGAACCCGCACCTGGTGTCTGCGCATCCTGCGTCACGAAGCCGGTCACGCCATCGACAACGCGTTTCGGCTCCAGCTCCGCCGACGCAGACAACAACTGTTTGGCCTGTCCTCGACACCCTACCCCGAGTACTACACACCAAAGCCACACAGTCGACGTTTTGTGCTGCACCTGGACGCCTGGTATGCGCAAAGCCATCCGGACGAAGATTTTGCCGAGACCTTCGCGGTATGGCTCGACCCACAGTCAGATTGGAGAACACGCTACGCGGAGTGGCCCGCGGCGAAAAAGCTCGAGTATGTTGACCAGCTGATGACCACCCTGGCGGACCAACCCCCGGTCGTCACCACCCGGCGGACGGTAGACCGACTGACCAGCCTCCGACACACGTTGCGTGACCACTACGCTGCGAAGCGGAAGCGGTTTGGCCTCAACTATCCCAACTTCTACGATCGCGATCTCCGGAAGCTGTTCTCCGACGCATCAGCGCACGCCCGCCACGTCCCGGCCGCGAGGTTTCTGACTCGCATACGCCCAGAGGTCAGACGTCTGGTCGCGCGGTGGACGGGTGAGTATCAGTATCGCATCGACCAGGTTCTCAACGACATGATCGAACGCTGCGACCAGCTACAACTGGGTCTGGCCTCTCCGGATCACGAGGCAACCCTCGACTTCATCGTGTTGCTGACGGTCCACACGATGAACTATCTCCATGGCGGCCGTCACCGGATCGCACTATGAGGACACTACGCGTGCTCGCGCTACTACATGACTACCTCATGCCGCCAGATGACGTGCGTGGGGTCGACGTCGTCAACGTCCCCTGGAAGACCGAATACGACGTCACGAATACACTCGCCGCTTTGGGACACGAGGTGTATCCGCTTGGTCTCGGGAGTAATCTTGAGCCGTTAGGTCAAGCGCTGGACGAGATTCAACCCCACATTGCATTCAATCTCATGGAGGCATTCCACGAAATCGGCACCTTCGACCAGAACGTTGTAAGCCACCTCGAGCTCTTGCGGCTGCGCTACACCGGGTGCAACCCACGCGGAATGATCCTGTCGCGTGACAAGGCGCTCGCCAAGAAGATCTTGGCCTATGACGGTATTCCCGTGCCCGCGTTCGCTATCTTCCCCATGGGACAACGAGCCCGACGGCCCACACGACTCCGGTTCCCGCTCATCGTTAAATCCCTGACCCAAGACGCCTCCTTCGGGATCTCGCAAGCTTCGGTCGTGAACGACGACGCCAAGCTCAGAGACCGCGTTCGCTACGTGCACGAGGGGTTGGGCACCGACGCCATCGTCGAGCAATACATCGAGGGCCGGGAGCTCTACATCGCAGTCATCGGCAACGACCAACTGCACGCGTTCCCGGTCTGGGAGATGAAGTTCTCCGATATGCCGGAGAGCGCCCACCGCATCGCCACCGCCCGGGTCAAGTGGAGCGCCGCCTATCAGCAGAGGCACGGCATTCGATGTGGGAAGGCACGACTCCCACGTCCGGGCATGGCGTCTTACCTTCAGTTTCTCGCTAAGCGCGTCTTTCACTTGCTGCAGATGAACGGCTACGGGCGGATCGACATCCGACTGGATGAGGCCG
>JAYZGM010000159.1:0-6922 GCA_036336225.1 Acidobacteriota bacterium
CCGGGCCTAGTAGGTCGCCGACCTCTACCAGGTGGCGAGCCCCCTCGGTCCCAGTTTCCTCGCCCGCGGTGAGCACCAGCACGACACCGGGACCCTGCCGGAGATGACCGGCGAGCTGCAGCACCGCGACGAGTATGGCGGCAACACCACTCTTCATGTCGCTGGCCCCTCGACCAAACAACCTTCCATTTGACGTGTCCGCCGCGAAGGGATCCCACGACCAGGGCGCCCGGCCGAGTGGTACCGTGTCGAGATGTCCAGTAAAGCAGAGCGGCGGTGTGTCCTCGCTCCCCCCGATCCGGGCCACGAGGCTCGTGCGCCCGGGGGCATACGCACTGACGGTCACCGAGAAGCCCGCGTCTTCAAGCAGAGCCCCGATGAGTTCCGCCGATTGCTGTTCATTCCCGGGGGGATTGACAGTGTCGTGTTGAATAAGGGTCCGGGTCAACTCAACGGCTGAGGGTAGTCCGTTCATATCCTCCTCCGCTTCATCATCTCGTCGAGCCACGCCGTTGGGTCCTCACAACCGGCGGCACGGGGCCTGCGGAAGATCTCCTCACGAGATGTAAGGTCTCGATACGACACGAGCTAGGTTATCACCCGGGAGACCTGTCGTAAGCCTCGTGAGCTGACCCCGCCACTTGCCACAAACGACCAACCTGGCCAACATGAACTTGGCGGTTTGAGACGGACCTTCACCAGCGCGACAAGACCGGTCGAAGGATCCAGCCGGCCTGCAGGGTATTGAGCAGCACCGCGAACAACAGCGTCCCGGCCCCGCCGGTCACAAGCGATATATGATCGCACGTGAGGCCCAGCGCCAATACCGGGACACCGATCGCCCACGCCCCAAGTGACAGCCGGGCGAGGCCTGGCGCGGTCAGCGTGTGAACCGAAAACCCAGACAGTTGACCATGCGGTGGCACCGCGTACCACGCCAAGAGGGGAAGCAGACGCAGCTCCATGGCGACGACCATCTGCCCGAGGAATCCGACCAACCCCAAGACGCCGTAGAGCATGACGAGCCGAGGCGGCCACACCGCCGTCTCAGACCAGGCCAACGCCAGCCCGCAGCCGACGACCACCAGAAGCGACAGGAGAGCCAGACCGGCCTGGAGCGCGGCCACGTCTGGTTGGGCCAGCGCCCGGGTCGGCGGGCGCCGGTGTCGGATCATCCAAACCACCTGCGAGAAAAACACCGCGACACCTACTGCGATACACGACGCAAAGAATCCGACGCCACGCCAGCCGGTCGCCAGGCTCGCGGCCAACCCCAGGACTCCAACCTGGAAGAACACGGCAGTCGCATAAAGGGTGCACCCCTTGGGCAACGCCGACGGAATGACTATGGGTAACAGCCGATACCCGACGCCAACGACCATCATCGTGGCCCAGCCAACCGCCGCCAGATGCGCGTGCGCATAGACGTTGGACAACGCCGCCCCGGGCACGATGTCTGTCACCTTATCGACCGCGATCAGCACCCCGACCCCACCGGCCAGCAGGATATTGCTTCCCGAGAGCACAAGATACAGCGCCGCCGCACCGCCAACAGGAGGGAGCAGAATCCGGTAGATTATCCGAGTCACCGGATGGACCAGCCCCAGCCATACCATGGCCGCCGACCAGGCCATCCCATTGAATGACTCGAGCCAAAAGTGCGACACCAAGCCACTCGTACCCAGGACCAGACATCCCCACGCCCAATAGTCGCCTCGTGTCACGAGCATCGCCCGTTGGAGGACCAGCGGTGCCACAATCCGGATGGCACCAAGAATGGCGCCGGTGATCCAACCAAGGGTCACCAGATGCACGGTGCCGAGCATACGCGGGTGGTAGTAGAAGCCGCTGATTGCCCGGGGGTCGATAACGATCGACGTCAGCGCGGCCAGCAGCGACGCATGGGCGAATCCGAAATACAACAACGGGAGGGTAGTGGGTGGAACGAGCGACTGAGACATCGTCTACGCGTGCCCTACCGGCCGGTGGCGACCATGCACGAACGATACGCTATCGATCCACGGCCACACGCTCGACCTCACGGAGGACCCGTAGCAGGTTGCCACCCCAGAGTCTGCCGATCTCCTCCTCCGAGTAGCCGCGGCTGACCAGCTCGAGGGTCACGTTGAACGTTTCGCTCGCATCGTTCCACCCCATCACCCCGCCACCGCCATCGAAATCGGAGCTGATCCCAACATGATCGATGCCGATGAGCTGCACGGCATGGTCGATGTGATCGACAAAAGTCGCCACTGTCGCGGGCGGGTATTGTTCGTCGATCTCGCCCAACCGACGGTCGTAGGCGGCTCGCTCGGTGGCGTCGAGCGGGCGTTGGTCGCCTCGCAGACGGAGCCCGAACTCGAGACGGAGTGACCGGATCGCGTCACGCCGCATCCCCGCCGAGGCACTGACGAACGCTCCCAGGGCGACGGCCTGCATGACTCCTCCGTTGTCACGGAGTGCCAACAACTGCTCGTCATCGAGATTGCGCGGGTGGTCGGCTAGCGCCCGAGTGCTGGAATGAGAGGCGATCACGGGAGCTCGGGACAACCGCACCGCGTCGAACATGGCGGCCCGGGACACATGCGAGACGTCGATCATGATACCCAGTCGGTTGAGCTCGGCGATGACCGCCTCACCAAAGGCGCTCACCCCGTCGTGCTCGGAGGTGGTATCGCCGAGATCCTCTCGGGGATTAGCGGAGTCGGCGATGTCGTTATGTCCGTTGTGGGCCAGACCGAAATACCGCGCACCTCTCGCATGGTATGCCTCGAGCCGCGAAAGGTCCCGACCAATGACATATCCGTTCTCAATTCCGATGGCGGCGACGAGTTTTCCGGCCGCGTGGATCCGGGTGAAATCGTCAGCCGTGTAGGCGATCTCGATGCGGTCCGGATACATCTCGTTCACCATCCGATGTATTGCATCGAACTTGCGGAGCGCGTCAGTCTGCGCCTGAGCATAGTTCTCTGGTGTGCGCGCAGTCTGGCCGACATACACCACGAAGAACCCGGCGTCGAGCCCACCCTCTTCCATCTTGGGCAGGTCCACTTGTCGGTCGCCACGAACCCCGGGATCAACCTCCGGAGTAGCAAAGTCGAGCGGGATATCGTCGTGCGTATCAATAGTGAGCACGCGCTCGTGTATCACGCGAGCTCGGGCCACGAGCGCGGCGTCGTCACCCTGAGCGGCAGACACCGGTCCGCCACCGAGCAGCCCCAGGGCCAAACACGAAGCGGTCCCGGATACAAAACGAGCAAAACGTGCACGGGGCGAGCGCATAACGGTCCCTCCTGTCGGCTCCATTGTAGTGGCGTGTCCGGAAAGAAGCTCTATACTGCCCGTCGACCGATGCTGGCCTGTCAGAGATCAGAGTTCTCGCTTCCCCATGGCGTGCACTATCTGAATTGTGCCTTTATGGCGCCGTTGGCCAAGAAGGTTCGGGTCGCCGGGATAGACGGCATTGACCGACGTGCTGCACCTCATCTGATCGGTCCCGAGCACTTCTTTGAGGAGAGTGATCTGGTTCGATGTCTCTTCTCACGGCTCATCAACACCCCCGATCCCAACCGCGTCGCCATCATCCCCTCGGTGTCGTATGGGCTCGCGACGGTGGCCAACAATATCCCGACGGAACGTGGCGACAACATCGTGGTCATGGAGGAACAGTTCCCAAGCAACGTGTATGTGTGGCGCCGTCTCTGCGCTGAGCGTGGTCTCGAGCTTCGTACCGTGCACGCACCGCCAGCGGGTGAGAGCGGTCGCGCGTTTGGCTGGAACACACGACTCCTGACGGAAATCGACCGACGAACCGCCGTGGTCGCGCTCCCACACGTCCACTGGGCAGACGGCACGATGTTCGACCTCGAACGAATCGGCGAACGGGCCAGAGACTGCCACGCGAGGCTCGTCGTGGATGGCACGCAATCGGTTGGTGCGATGCCGTTCGACGTCCAGCGTGTTCAGCCGGATGCACTGGTCTGTGCGGGGTACAAGTGGCTCCTGGGCCCATACTCCGTCGGGTTGGCCTACTACGGGCGAACCTTCGACCACGGCGCGCCACTTGAAGAGAACTGGATCACGAGACGCGATAGTGAGGCGTTCGCGCAGCTTGTGCACTATCGCGAGGAGTATCAACCCGCCGCGATTCGGTATGACGTGGGTGAACGCTCCAACTTCACGCTATTGCCAATGTTGGCCGCCGCCCTGGAGCTCGTGCTCGCTTGGACCGTACCAGCCATTCAAGACTACTGCCGGCGGCTATGCCGGGAGGTGACCGGCGCCATACGAGAGCGCGGCCATTGGGTGGAGGAAGAACGATGGCGTGGCAATCATCTCTTTGGGATTCGGACGAGACCGGATCTTGACGCAGCCACGCTCGAGCGCCGTCTCCACGACCGACAGGTCGCGGTCTCATTCCGTGGCAACGCGATCCGGGTCGCACCACACCTGTACAACGACGCTAATGACACGTCAGCCTTGCTCGATGCCCTTGAATGAGACCCTCGCAACATGCGGGCTGTCAGCTTCCGGGTGCCTCGAGGCGCCCGGCGGGCCAAGCGTGAGAACGCGCCGACAAGCCTATCGCATTGTCCACGGCCGCTCGACGACGCGGTCGAGCGGTCGAACCGTGCGCTGCACCCGATACGCCTGGCGAGTCGCGAGATCATAACGGTCACCCGCACCAAGGAAGTAGAATCGCCCACCGGAATCGAGCAACCGCTCATGATCGTAGATCACGGCGTAGCTGCGCCCGATCACCTCGAACTGGTCGCCCTCGACAACGATGGCGGTATCCTCATCGAGACCGATACCAAGGAGCTCAGGGTGCGTGTCGATCACCGCGATCAGGTCAAACTGGCGATTGCGTCGGAGTAGGTGCTGGTCGATGGCGGTGTCACGGAGAAACCCAAACCCCACCTCGTGATCGCCCATCATGATGGTGTTGGTATCCGTGTCCCCCCGTACCAAATAGGAACCCAGAATCGTCGCACCAGCTGAGGACCCGCCGATAACGCCCCCGCGCGAGAGCACTCCGGCCAGCTCTTGGTGCACCCGAGTGTTGAGATAGGCGTCGGCGAGTCGCCATTGCCGTCCACCCGCAAACCACACCCCTCGCGCCCGGCGTAACGGCGCCGTGAACCGCTCCAGGTTGGCTTCTTTCCGGTTCGTCGTATGGAGCACGGTCAGGTCGTGAGCCCCCGCCTCGCGGAACATACCGAGCCCGGCGTAGTACTGGTCATAGTGCTCCGCCCCACCCGCGGTCGGGACCACCACGATCGGCGCGTCAGCGCCCCCGGCCAGCTGGACGAAGCGCTCGATAATGGCCGGGTCCTGCATTGCCCCGCCAACCACCACCAGCGCGCCACGCTCCGGGCCCACCGACTGAGCGCCCGCGACGAGGGGAGCAAACCCACCCGCCACGAGCAGGACCGTCGTCACCACCCACGCGCTTCGCACAGTCCGTCGCATACCTTACCTTTCACCGTGATCGGGGCCCCAACAGGGTGATTATGCCTTCGGCGGCGATTGTACACTGCTACAATGTGTCAGCTTTTTGGGTGTGGCTCTACCCCACTAACACTCTCTTCCTGGACAATCTCCGAGCCCGCAGAACGACATGCGCCCCGTCCTTCGATGCGTGCTAGCCCTGACGATAGCGACCGGCATCGGGCTCGCCACCGCTCCTGCCCAGCTCCAGAATCCACCCGCCATCGTGACGCTGGCCGAGGGAACCGGCAGCACTATCTCCCAATTGCGGCAAGCGGACACGCTGGTTACCCGGCTGGTACGAGAGGGACGTCTGCGGCTGCTGGCCCAACAAGCTGACCCCTTGGTGACCGGGCGCTCACACGCACGATTTCAACAGCACCACGATGGCGTCCCCGTATTCGGTGCGGACATCACGCGTCAGTCAGCCAATGGGGTGACGATCTCGCTGTTCGGCACGCTGCATCTTGCCGTGGAGCTCGAGACCACACCGGGGCTCTCGGTGGACGATGCAGCCGCGATCATGGCTCGGGTCGCGGGTCATCCGCTCGGCGGAACCACGACCCGACCGGTCCTGACGGTGCTGCCCAGTCGCACCACGGAGGGCGACTATCGGCTCGTGTATGAGGGGCGGGTCTTCACCGGCACCCGGTTGATGGCGTACTTCATAGACGCCACGACCGGGGACCTCGTCTGGGCGTTTGACGATCTCAAGACCCAACAACCGAATCTGCCGTGTGAGCAGTGCATGATCGGTGACGGCGTGGGGGTCAGATCAGACCGGAAGAAGATGAGCGTGACCACCGTCGGTGGCGCCTTCCAAGCGTACGACCAGCTTCGACCAGCACGGATCTTTACATTCGATATGCGGGGCGATTCCCAACGCACCCTCAATGTCTTGTCTGGCCAGGCGCCCCTGTTCGACGCCGACCTCGCGACCGACGCCGACAACCGGTGGCTGGACGGAGCAAGCGTGGACGCGCACGTCGGTATGGGGTGGACATATGACTACCTGTTCCGCCGCTTTGGCCGACAAGGGTTGAACAACGGCGATGTCCGGATGATCGGCCTCGTCCACCCGCTCGATCGGGCAGAGCTCTTTAGTGGCTCGCCTGAGCTCATCGGTCTGTTCTTGCTCAATGCGTTCTATTGCGGTCTCTGTGGCCCCGACGGCGTGGGGCTCGTGGTGTTCGGAGAAGGTCTGCCCCCCAACGTGTTGCTGGGCGGGCAACAGGTCGATTTTTTTTCCGGAGCCCTGGATATCGTGGCCCACGAACTGGCACACGGACTGACCGATTTCACGTCGAGTCTGATCATCGTCGATGAATCAGGCGCGCTCAACGAGGCCTTCTCCGACATTATCGGGGTGGGAGTCGAGTATTATGCCGAACCGCTGTTTCAGAATGGCTCAGGAACGGCCGACTACCTAATT
>JAYZGM010000160.1:0-9053 GCA_036336225.1 Acidobacteriota bacterium
TCCAGTCGAGGGGCCATTCTGTCGATTATCGTGTTCTTCGTGGTGGGCGGCATGCTCCTGGCGAAGGTGGATGTTGATGAGGGGCAGCGTGTTGCGCAGGACGCTGAGAAGGGCGTGAGACGCCTCGAAGAAACCTGATGCGCTTCGTTCGGGTGGGAGTCGGTCTCGTTCGGGGCTCTGTGCTTTTCGTGCGGAGCTACGTGACGCGCCTCGGGCGGGCCGCGGATGCTACACGCACCGCCCGCTACTGGAGGGTTGGTAGATGACAGTGCCGCTACATGAGGACGGTTTAAAGGCGCGCCGTAAGGTGCTCGGGGACGACTATGTCGACCGCGCGCTTTCCGGTCTGGACGGGTTCAACGCCGAATTCCAGCAACTGGTCACGGAATACTGTTGGGGCGCGGTATGGACCCGCAGCACCCTCGATGACCGACAACGGAGCCTCATCAATCTTGGCATGATCGCGGCGCTCAATCGAAGCGACGAGTTCAAGACCCACGTTCGAGGCGCCCTGCGAAACGGTTGCACGGTTGAGGAAATACGGGACACGCTCCTGCAAGTCGCTGTCTATTGCGGGATCCCCGCCGGGGTCGAGGCGTTTCGTATAGCCCGGCAGGTGTTGGAAGCCGAAGGTATCACCCCAGCTCCCGTGGAGCGAACATAGGGAAACGAGACGTGGATTTCAATTTGACCGAGGAGCAGCGAGCCCTTCAGACGGCTGCCCGCGAGTTCGTTCGTGGTGAGATGATCGCGGTGGCCGCGGAGGTCGAGCGAGAGGCCACTCCGTTGTCACGCGAGTGGGTGAGACGTTATGCCGAGATGGGGTTTCTTGGTGTCAACGTGTCGTCAACCTATGGCGGTCTGGGCCTGGGCAACGTGGACGCGTTTCTCGTGCTGGAGGAGTTTGCGAAGGTCTCGTCGGCGGTCGCCTTCCCGATCTTCGAATCGGTGGCGGGTCCCGTGCGAGCCCTCGAGCACTTCGCCGATGAACGTCTCAGAGATCGCGTGATTCCGGCCGTGTGTCGTGGCGAACAGATCGTCGCGGTCGCGATGTCAGAGCCGGAAGCGGGAACGGCGTTGACCGACCTTCGCACGCGTGCGGAGATTCATGATGACCGCATCGTGATCAACGGCACGAAACGATGGTGTTCGGGGGGCGGGCACTCCGACGCGTACATGGTCTACTGTCGGCTGTCTGACGCACCGGGAGGCAAGGGGATCGGGGCGGTCTATGTGGAAAAAGGGACACCCGGTCTCACATTCGGAGAGCAAGAACAGCTCATGGGGTTTCGCGGTATACCAGAGTCCGACCTCTATTTCGATGATGTGACGGTGCCGCTCGAGCACCTCGTGGTACCGGCCGGAGGTTTTCCCAAGCTGATGCAGGCATTTGATCTCGAACGCTGTGGCAACGCCACCATGGCGCTCGGCCAGGCTTCGGGTGCCTTGGAGGATATCTTGGTCTGGGTCCAAGAACGACGACAGTTTGGCAAGCCGATTGTCGAGTTTCAAGCGGTGCAGCTCAAGCTGGCCGAGATGGCCATGCGAGTCGAGGCGTCACGTTTGTTGATTCACCGCGCGGCGCAGAACGCAGAAGGCGGGTTGCCATCGATTGCCGATTCGAGTATCGCCAAGTGCGTTGCCAACGAGTCTGCCCGCGAGGTGACCAGTATGGCCGTGCAGTTGATGGGAGGATATGGCTATTCACGCGACTACCCGATGGAGCGACGCATGCGTGACGCCTGGGGTTGGGGTATCGCCGGTGGGACGATTGATATCCAGAAGGTCAACATCGCATCTGCGCTCGTCGGCCGCCGCTTCGACCAGCGTCGGTGAGCCGCGAGCTGGAGGGCCCCGAACGAAGAATTGTTCATTGCTCCCCAACGACGAGCTAGAGCTTAGTTCGGGAACTTCTTCAACTCGGGCTCCCATTCCGCGTCCGTCGCCGTCCGCGCCGTGTTCATCACCATGGCGAGCAGCGAGTAGTAGCCGAGAATGCCCACCGCGTCGATGACGCCTTGTTCCTGCACCATCCGCACGGCACGCGCATAGGTCAGGTCGCTCACGCTCTGATTGCGAAACAACTCCACACAGAAGTCGTAGAGAACTTCTTCGTCGTCGGCCATCTCCGACGGGCGCCGACCCTCGGAGATCGCATCGATGACGTCGCGGCTGAGCCCCGCCTTTGCCGCGTCGGTGGCGTGGATACGCCACTCAAACTGCTGACACCAGTGACGAGCCGCGAGCAGAATCGCCATCTCGCTGATTCTGCGCGGGAGGGCGCTGCGATACCGGAGATACTCGCCGACCCGCTGCACATGGCGCATCAACTCAGGGCTGCGCACGAGCGGAACAAATGGCCCCTCCAAGACGTCGGTGCGCCGAGTCCGCTTGAAGTCAGTGATCGCCTCGCGTTGAGCGTCGGTCAACAATGCGTCGGGGAGTGGGGGCATCCGGTCTGACGACACGGTGGTTCCTTTCGAGAAGTGGGCTGGACACGGTGATCCGGACCGGGGATTCTGTATCGTGCACCGAATCGTATAATGCATGGGCTCCCGCGTCGTGGGCTGCGGCGTAGCGTTGAAACGGTATGACCTATAAGAATTTGTTCGATCTGTCTGGCCAGGTCGCGGTTGTTACCGGGTCGTCCAAGGGCATCGGGCGGGTGATCGCTGAGACTCTCGCTGAAGCGGGGGCGCGTGTCGTCGTGTCGAGCCGGCGGCTCGAGAGCTGTCAGCCTGTTGCCGATGCGATCAACGCGAGTGGCGGAGTGGCCATCGCCATTCCGTGTCACATGTCGCACCTTGCGCAGGTGCAGCGCTTGGTCGAGACCACGCTCGAGCAGTGGCATCGTATCGACGTTCTGGTCTGCAACGCGGCGGTGAACCCGCATTTCGGACCAATGGTGACGGTCAGCGAGTCAGCCTACGACAAGGTCATGGCCACCAACGTCAAGCACAACCTCTGGCTGTGTAACCTGGTCTTGCCACAGATGGCGGAGAGGAAGGACGGGTCGATCATCATCGTGTCGAGCATTGGTGGGCTCAAAGGTCACGATACGCTCGGTATCTATGCCATTTCGAAGGCGGCCGATTTTCAGCTGGCGCGCAATCTGGCGATCGAATGGGGACGAAGCAACATCCGGGCGAATTGTCTGGCACCCGGTCTTGTTCGCACCGACTTCGCTCGAAAGCTGTGGGAGGACCCGGATCGACTCGCTGATGCGATCTCCACCTATCCTCTGGGTCGAATCGGTGAGCCACAGGACCTAGCCGGGGCGGCGTTGTTGCTCGCCTCGCCGGCTGGTCGTTTCATTACTGGACAGGTGTTGGTCGTCGATGGTGGCGCGACTATCTCATCCACCCGCTACCACTGACGCGAAGAAGACCGCTCATGAGCTATCAGATTTTTTTGTTGATACATCTCGTCTCCGTCATCCTGCTGGCTGGCGTCACCTTTGCGGCGTTTGCGGCACCAGAACCTGAGAATCGGCGCCCGACGTTGATGGTGTCAGGGGTACTGAGTCTCCTCGTCTTCATAAGCGGCTTTGGGGTCATGGGGATGATGGGGCTTGGTTTTCCCGGGTGGGCGATGGCCAAGGTGGTGTGCTGGCTGGCCCTCTCGGGTCTGACGGGCATGGCCTTCCGGATGACGGCCCATATTCCCATGCTTCGCGTCGCAGCCGTGGCCGTGATTGTTCTCGCGGTCGTCATGGTCACCTACAAGCCATTCTGAGGTCACTGCGCCATTTCCGGTCGATCTGACGCACTCCGGGGCGAGGACGACCCAGGTCCCGATCTGGAGCGTGGTGTGTCGTGAGAGACGGACCCATGTGCTGAGTCTGAGTCCGCGGAGCGCGGAGGTGGAATATCCAGACACCGCCCGCGAGCGTGAGAAGCCGGAAGGGGACGAGCGCGGATTTTCCCGGGGACTGAACAACTATTGCTCGGTCGATGAGCGACCAGAAGATACCGTGATGCAGTGCGAAACCATCACACTGACATGCGGGATTCCCCTTCCGTGGGGTGTGGTGGAGTGCCCGTTTGTCATGACCGTCGGAAAGACAACTTGACGTTCACGCTGACATCGGTTCGTCGCCACCTGATCGTGGGTCGTTGAGACACCGTAGGAGATCGTCGGTTACCGGCCTGAACCGCCAGCCCCGAAACACCGCGGGTACTTCATCGTGGTTGAGAACACTGACGAGCAACGTCTCCAGCGTACGGCGGCTGGCTAGGAGCTCGGCGGGTAGGTTGGTGGCCTCGGCGGCGTGCCGGACAATCTGCTTCAGGCGTTTCATGGTGTCAGCGTAGCGGCGCAGGTTTCGGCGTCGGTCGCGCGTATCGGGGCCGGTCGTCCGGGCCGTCTCGACGCACTCGGCGAGTCTCTCCGCATATCGTCCCGCCATTCGAGTGGAGAGCCCGCGAATCTCCTGTAGGGACTCGGCGTCCACCGAGCGGATGGTGGCGAGCGAGAGTAGGACGTGGTCGGTCAGGAGATGGCGACGGGGAATGTCGAGCGCCCTGGCCTCGGTTTCTCGCCATTGGCTGAGTGCCCGCAAGACGGCATGGTCCGCCGGTCGCAGCGTGCCTCGACCTTGAACCCGTTGATAGGCCTGGTCGGTGCGTGAATCCAGGTCGCGGGCTCGGGCGCGGTGTCCCCCCTCTTCTTTGAACCAGGCGGTTCGTCCGCGCTCATCGAGCGCGTGGGAGAGCCGGTCATGCAGCGGCAAGAGATACGTGACGTCCAGTTCGGCATAGCGAAGTTGGTCTGGTGAGAGGGGGCGCTGACGCCAGTTGGATCGAGTCTCGTCTTTCTCGACCGTCACCCCGAGCAAGGTCTTGACCAGACCGCCGTAGCTCAAGGATGCCCCGTGACCGGAGAACGCCGCGGCCAACTGTGTGTCGAACACCGGCGATGGTTGGACACCGGTCACTAGCTGGAGCATCTCAAGGTCTTCATCACAGGCGTGCATCACCTTGACGACCGACGCGTCGGTGAGGACCCCCGCGAGCGGTTCGAACGACGTCACCGCCAGCGGGTCCACCAATCTCACCCCGTTGCGGTCGGCAATCTGGATGAGTCCGGGACAGGGGTAGTAGGTGCGCTCGCGAACGAATTCGGTGTCGATACCGATTTCGCCCGCGGCGGACCAGCGCGCGCAGGCGGTCGAAAGTTCAGGATTCGTAGCAATGAGTGACGACATGAGGCACGGGTAGGCGGGCCGACGCTCGATGCAGGGCCACCCCCACCATACCATCAGTTTTTGTCCGTCAGGTGTGGCCGGCCTGAACCCGCGGCCAACTTGGTGGAGGCAGAGGAACACCCGGCCATCGGTCGGTCGAGCGCCAAGGTGGTCAATAGCTGGGTTGGAGGCCGGGACCTTGACCGATTCTGTGGAAAGCTCTCTTCCTCCGGCAGTGTTGCCGGATCAGAGCCGACGCCCCTTTGTCTCGTGGCGAGCGGCTGACAGTCCGTGGTGCTGTGGGCGCCAGGCCCAGAGCAGTATGGCCGTGACGGCGACGCCCAGCCACCGGGACCAGCCTTCCACAAATACCACCGCGCCGTTCACGATCATGAAGAGAAAGAAACCACGCACGCCGTGTTCGATCCACCGGGTCCGCGAGCGGTTGCCGGGTCCGGATCGGTACCACCAGCCTAGTTCTGTCAGCCACACGATCCCGAAGAGATAGTTCAGGTACAGGCCGCTGCCCGAGCGAACGCCGACCAGTGCTTCAGTTTGCGTTGCTGTGTTGGCGAGGGCGGTCGCGTGGCTCCAGCCGTAGTGGACCTGAAAAGCGAGGACGACGTGTGCCAGGAACAGTGAGCACCCAACACAGGAGACCCTGAACGCGATCCATCGGGAGGTTCCGGTCCGTTTGCGTTGACACAGCTGTGCGACGGCGAAGAACGCCAACGCCAGCCAGATCGTCACACGGGTCAGTGGGTCATCCATACGCGTCCACGGCGTGGAGATTCACATTCTATTCGGCGCATGCGCGCTATAATTGCAGCATCGATCAGCGTCGTCTCGACCATCCCGATCCGTGGTCCTATAAGAAACCTCATATTGTGTCTGTGAGCGTCGCCGTCGCCAAGGAGTGGGGCGCTGTGCAGGAGCACTACGAGGCGTCGGCCCTCCGTCAGTCCCAGGAGCTGTGCCTCCGGACGGCCCAATCCTCGAACGGCTCGGCCCAGACGGAATGGGCGAGGTGTTTCTTGCCAAGGACGTCCCAGTTCGGCCGGAAGATCACCGTTAAATTCCTCACCCAGGCACTCGAGCCGGATGCCACCGCCCGGAATGGCTCCTTCGCACGGGTGGGCCTCCTTGGGGCGCGGAGCGGCCGGTTGTAGGGCGACCTGGTCACGACCGCCGAGCTCGCGCGCCGTGAAGTGCGTCTCGTCGAAGAGCTTGAGTCGGAGAAACGGATCGGCTTCGGGTGGTGCACGGTTGGGCGGAACGCGCTCGGGCCCCGATGGGTAACCGGCGGGTCGCGGAGTCCATCTCCCGCGATGCCATCACGGGGGAGCCCCGGTCTTTCTGGACACCAACCTCTCTGGCGAATCTGCGAATGCTTCAGGCCTTCTCCGGCGCGCCCGTGGCGGCGGACGAGCGGTGTGACCTCGTGTCTGGTTTCGGGACGCCAAAGTGCCTCGGTGGTTCCGGAGCCCGTGTCGAGGAGTAAAGGAGCGGAAGATGAGACTCACGGCTCACCTGTTTCTTGGTTCGTGTGCGGTCTGGTTTCTCCTTGCGGCGTCGACGGAGGTTGCCGTCCCGCGATTACACGCCCACGGTACCGAGGCTCGCTACGTGCAAGAGGTCGACTGGCCACAGCCGCGTATCGCACACACCTACGGGCTGAGCTACTCGGAGCTCGGCATCGGTGCCTACCGGAACGAGATCGAAACGCGAACGGTCGACGGCCGACAGTGCGTGGAGGGTGGGCTGATCGGGTTCGACGTCGACGACGAGTATGGCTTTGACGTCGACGAGCCGGTGACGTTGACGCTGACCTACGCGACGGCCTTCACCAACCCGTTCACGGTCGCCTGGGACCGGAACGGTGGCGACGGTCTGGGCCGGATCGAGTCGATCGTGCCCGAGACCGACGGGCCGCTACGCACGGTCACGCTGTCACTCGACCGCGCCCGCCTCGCCGGGCAAGGTACGAGAGGTGTCGACATCGCCGTGGCCAGCCGTGAAGGGTTGTGTCTGTGTGGCGTCGATGTGGTCCGCGCCGGGACCACTGATGAGCCGACGGCGTTCGGTCGTGTGCGGCTGGAGGTGACCGACGCCGCGTCGGGAGAGCCGATGCCGGCGCGCGTCGGGCTCTACGGTGCGACAGGAAGGATGCCGTTGCCTTCGGACGACGCGATCATGGTGCATCGCTTCACCGACGAAGTGCGCCGGTTGCGGGTTGGCCCGCGAGCGTTCTGGCCGGTCGAGCATCGACAGGCGTTCTACGTGAACGGGAGTTACGAGGCCCGCGTGCCCGCGGGGACCTACGAGCTCGTGGTCACCCGAGGGATCGAGTATCGGGTGCACCACGGCCAAATCGAGATCCGCCCCAACGAAACCCGCGGCGTTCCGATCCCCCTAGAGCGCTACATCACGCAGCCGGACCGTGGGTGGTATTCGGGCGATGCGCACATTCACATCCAGCGAGACACGACCCAGGACGACGACACCTGGGCGCAGGTGGCGGCCGAGGACGTGCACGTCGGTAACCTGTTGCAGATGGGCAACATCGCCGGGACCCATTTCAGACAGCCGGCGTGGGGGACGACGGGTCGTTTCGAGCACAATGGCCACGCGCTCGTTTCCGGGCAGGAGGACCCGCGGACGGTTCATCGCGGCCACACGATTCACCACAATCTGCAACAGCCTCTACACGTGGGCCCGGAGGGCTATTTTCTCTATCATCGGGTCTTCGAGGAGTCGCATCGGCAGGGTGGTCTGTCCGGCTATGCACATCAGGCGGAGCTGTTCAACGGTCGCCGCGGCATGGCTCTGGACGTGCCGTTCGGGATCGTCGATTTTGTCGAGATTCTGCAGCAAGGGCGTCTGCCGACTGACCTGTGGTACGGCTTCCTAAATCTCGGCTACAAGCTGCTCCCGGCTGCTGGCTCCGACTTCCCATACATGGACCTCCCGGGTGTCGTGCGGAGCTACGTGCAGATCGAGGGCCCCTTCAGCGTTGATGCCTGGTTCGAAGCCTTTCGCGCTGGACGCCTGTATGTCACCAATGGACCGCTGTTGGAGGTGACGGCGAACGGCCGTCCACTGGGAGAGGAATTGCATCTGGAACGTGGTGCCCGGGTCGAGGTCGTGGCAGAGGCCGCGCTCAACCCAGATCTCGACCGGCTGGATCGGCTGGAGCTCGTGGTGCACGGCGAGATCGTCGCCACCGAATCGGCCAACGGCCGAGACCGCGTCCAACTCCGCGCGACGGTGAGGGCGGATCGAAGCCTTTGGCTGGCGGTGCGGGCGTTTGGTGAGCGTCAGGAGGAACGGAACATCACGGTGGCGCACAGCGCGCCGATCTACGTGATCGTCGACGAGCGCCCGTTTTATCAGGACGAGCGGGTGCCCGAACTGGTGGCGCTGCAACGTGCCCGGCTGCGGGAGCTGCTCACCGAAACGGTCGATCCCGAGCGGGACCTCGAGCCCTGGGACACCCGAAGTCTGCTGTCGGAGCTATGGCCGGCCCAGCGTCGCTTGCTCGAACCGCGGGTCGAAGAGGCGGATGCGCGCTACCGGGCCCTGCTGGAGGCGGTCGAGGGTTATCCGCAACCGTGAGGCCTTCCCCATGGCGGTGTTCGCGATGCGACGGCGTGCCTTGCCCGCGGGCCCGCGGTGCGCCGGGCGACGCGTTGAGTGCGTTCCGGGATAGGCTGGAACACAAGCGGGGATCGGTTTCGGGTCGTTGTGGTTTCTTGCTCTACGTATTGGGACGGGTCTTGACGTGGCATGGCAGGAGGTAGAGGGCGAGGTCGTGGGGGCCGTGGCACGTGAACTGCTCGGCGAGATGGTCGAGATATACGAGCGGATC
>JAYZGM010000161.1:0-19342 GCA_036336225.1 Acidobacteriota bacterium
GACACCAGGCCGAGGTTAAAGCCCCGGTCGGGCGGCGATCAGTTCGCTGACACGTCGGCGACCGGCTCGATTCTCAACACCGCCCCGGCTTCGTGGTCCGTCGTCAGATAGAGCAAGCCATCAGGCCCCTGCTTCACGTCTCGGATGCGCTGGTTGAGCTCCGTCAGCAGTGGCAGGCGACGTATGGGCAGTCCCCTCTCGTTGAGGACGACGCGTTGCAGCTGCGTGGTGGACATGCCACCAATGAAGAGATCGCCCTGCCACGCTGGAAACTTGTCACCCGTATAGAGGGCCATGCCGCCGGGAGAGATGACCGGGGACCAGAAGAGGAACGGTTGCTCCATGCCGGGCGCACAGGGAGCAGCGAGTTCCGGCCCGGTCCCGCCCGTCCCTTGCATCTTCTCGCCCGTATAGGCCTGGCCATACGAGATGACCGGCCACCCATAGTTTCGACCGGCGCGGACGATGTTCACCTCGTCTCCACCTTGCGGACCGTGCTCCACCTCCCACAGCTCGCCCGTCTCGGGATGAATCATCAGGCCCAACGGATCGCGCACACCCATCGCGTAGATTTCGGGCTGATACCCCGACCTGCCGACGAAGGGATTGTCCGACGGCGCGGTCCCATCATCGTTGAGCCGCAAGATCTTGCCAGCATGGCTACTCGGATCTTGAGCTTGCTCGGCCGTCCCGACTCGATTGTTGCCACCGTGCGCCCGGTCACGGAGCGGCATACCGATCGACATGAAGATCTTACCGTCGGGCGCGAACACCAGTCTCGCCACGCTGAATCCGTTGGTCCAGGCGTTCGACACGAAGATATCTTCGACGTCGGTCAACGTGTGGGTGCCATCGAACCGACCCCGAGCGAGGACGGATGTGCCCGACATCTCTGGACGAGCGTCTGCCTCCAGTGGGATGGTCTCGTCCGGGTTCGGTTTCAGATAGGTGAAATAGACGAGCCCGTTGTCCTCAAACCGCGGATGAACCGCCACATCCCACAAGCCAAACCTGCCGCTAAAACCTGTATGCACGGCTGGCATATTGGCAATCGGCTGGGGGTCAAGCACACCGTCGCGAATGATTCGCAGCGCGCCGTCGCGTTCGGCGACCAAGACGTCGCCATCCGGCAGAAAATCAACCGCCGACGGCCGGAAGAGCCCCTTGATCGGGACAACACGAACGCGCTGGTTGCCGAAGCCCAGGAGTTGCGGCTCGTCGGGTAGTGTGTCCGGGCCAACGCCTCTTCGTCCCTGCTGGGCGTTGCTGATGGCGATGCACAAGAACAGCGTGAGGATGACGAGGGACGTGGGAGAACGTCTCGGCGAGTATGAGCGTGTCATGGTCGACCTCCGGCGCCATGTTCGCATGTCCCGAGTGATTCAACCAGACGATTCCCGGCCTAACACGGAGCCGGTCTATCGTCATCGCTCCGCGTGGGAAACGCGACGTCTCTCTTGAACCATCGGCGACCCGCTGGGGCCATGGGACGGCCGTTCGGTAGCCTTCTGAAGTTCTTGGCCGTTGTACTCGCTGGAATGTCCCCCTATCGGATCGTGCAAGGGACGCAAGTCTGGTCCGGCCCAGCGCACCCTGGCCCCATCATCAATGCCGGTGGGGGGGCGGCTCAAGAGGGGTTCGCCTGGAAACTTGTTGTGCGTGCCAAGTTCCCAGGCGTGGACTACGACGACACATTCCAATTGCCCATCGTGACGGCGGCAGCATCACGCTTGGCTCGAATCGCGATGACGACGCGGGGAAATGCTTTGCTACACGCCGTCAAACACGTATTGCACGACAGAACGCAATCGCCCGTCCTCGGCCACGAACGTGCGGTATTCGCCGGGCACGGTGTAGCCGTCCAAAAACTCCTCGACCGATTGCCCTGCCGTCTGGGCAGCCTTGGCTTTGCTGATGATGTCGTTGTAGAACCCGCTGTAGTCGACGAGGTCTTGCCACGCCAAGAGCTCGTCATTGTGTCCAGGAATGACGATGTCGACGTCGGAGATACCGACCACCGCGTTCTTCAGGGTTTCACCGAATTCGAGCGCACTCCCGTTGCCATTCGCCACATCGAGAAACGGCAATCCCTTACGCGCAAACATGTCCCCGGTATGGACCGCGCGTGCGGTCTTGAACACGATGAACGAATCGCCATCGGTGTGCCCACGACCAAAGTAGTACAGATCTATCTGGTCGTCACTCCCGGCGAACAGGGACATCCGATCCGAGTAGCTCGTCGCAGGCAGATATTTTGCATTCTCGCCCTGGAAAGCTTCACAGTTGGTCACGGGCTCACAGCTGGCGCGCGACATTTGAGCCCGCGTGTTTTCGTGCACCACGAACTCAACGGTGTCAGGAAACTCGACGTTGCCACCGCTATGGTCGTAGTGCGTATGGGTGTTGATGATCGTGGTCACCGGTTTGTCGGTAATCTGTTGCACCTCAGCCAGAATGTCCTGTCCATAACCCAAGATCTTCGTGTCGACGAGCGTGACCCCGGACTCGGTGACAAACACCGCGGTGTTCCCCCCACTCCGCATGCCCTGCTCGGCCGGGTCGTTGGCCAGCATGTAGAGATTGTCGGCTACCTCGTGAACGATGAGATTGGCCCGCGGCTGTCGCGCCTCGTAGCTCGTCATGGTCGCCAACAGACCGACCAGCGTACAGACTGCAAGACACACCACACGTTTCATGGATTACCTCCTAACAGTGAGTTCGTCGTAGAAGCGGAAATGGAAACCCGTATCAACGCGCGAGGTCTTGGTCGGTAGCGCTTGTAGCGCCCATCCCCCGCAGCAACGCTGCTGTGTCTGGATGCAGTGGACGAGAGACCGTACCAACGTCCAACGGCGTCAGACCACGCCCATCGGCCATGTCAACCTGCGCCCCATGTTCCGCGAGCAGAGAAATCAGGGTGTTCTTGGCCAGTCGGGCTGCCCCGTGCATAGCTGTGCGACCACGCCGATCGACCGCGTTCAGATCGATATCCAGGTCGACCAGTAGAGTCACCAACCGGAGAGCCTCGGCCTCCGGCGCCTGACGAGCCTCGTTCTGCACCATCCCCACCGCAGCCATTAGCGGGGTCGTCCCATCGTTCGCCGGGACCTCCGCGTCACCCCCAGCCTCTGCGATAGCACGAAGAATCTCGACGTTGGGAACACGGGCGGCGGCCGCCAGCCAGAGCGGTGTCGCGCCGACAAAGCGGCCATATGAGACGAAGTCACCCTTGAAGACAAACGGTGCCTGACGGAACCGGGCGTTCGGGTCAGCGCCGTGGGCGAGCAACGCTTCCACCAAGTCAACCTTGCCGGTCTCGACCGCCGCGTGCAGTGGGGTCCGCCCGATGCTGTCCGGAATATTCGGGTCGCCGCCGTGCTCTAGGAAGAACCTCGCAAGGTCCTCGTGAGTGCTCGGCTTCACGACCAGACCGTATTCAAACCCGCTCGTCGCCACCTGGCTGGCACTCGCGATCAGGAGCGGGCTCCTCCCCGACGTTTGCGATTCCTCGACATCGATGCGCCCATCGAAGGGCAAGAGAGGCTCGCGCGCATTAACGTCTGCCCCACCCGCAATAAGGGCGCGAGCCGTGTCGATATCGCCCTTACGGGACGCAAGCAGTAACGCCGTGGTGCCGTGAATAGAACGGGCTTCGACATCAACGCCGGCGTCAAGCAACACCTGGACGATGCTTGCGTGCCCCTCGGAAGCCGCCCACATGAGCGCTGTTTGCCCCTTGAAATGTCTACCACCACCCTTCGGGTTCGCTCCCGCCTCAAGGAGCGCCCGAACTAGGTCGACACTGCCGGTCCGAGCTGCCGTCATGATCACACTCTCGCCACTCGAGCGCGATGCATTGGAATTGGCCCCGGCGTTGAGCAACACTCGGGCCATGGCGGGACTGGCATTCAGGGCCGCGAGGAACAATGGGGCGACCCCGAGCTCGTTGATCGCATTCGGGGTGGCTCCCGCGGTGACAAGGAGTTGGGCCATCTCGACGTCGTTCCAATGGGCCGCCCAATGCAACGCGGTCGCCCCGTCGGGCTGGGCGACGTTGACCGCGTCCGAGCCGGCCATCTCCTCGAGCAACGTCTCAACCGCTTGCCGGTCGCGACGCTCGACGGCCTCGGCAATGAGCGGCTCGTCCGCCGCATGGACGGAACCGGCCACGAGCACCATGCACAGGCCAATAGCGGAGCTTCGCATCTGTCCTCCCGCGTCTCGGTGTCAGACCGACAACGCTTGCACTCGCCCAGTGCTATCTCCAAAGGCTTCCACCGGAACACCCAGCTTGCCGAGCATGGTCAGAAACAGGTTGGCGTTTGGGGTGTCCTTCGCCACCTGCAGGTGACGACCGCCACGGAGTTGACCGGCGCCGCCACCGACAAGCAGGGTCGGCAAGTCGTGATGATTGTGCCGATTCCCGTCGCTCAACCCGCTCCCATAGAGAATCATCACTGAGTCAAGCAACGTACCGTCTCCGTCCGGCGTCGAGGCGAGACGACCCACGTAGTACGCGAACATGGAGGCGAGGTGGACGTCTACTTTTTTCAGCCTCTCAATGAGCTCTCGGTCACCACCGTGATGCGACAAGGCGTGGTGTGCGTCGGGCACTCCGATCTCGGGGTAGGCGCGGTTGCTCGTCTCGTGCCCCAGCATGAACGTGATGACCCGAGTGAGGTCCGCCTGGTATGCCAACACCTGCAGGTCGAACATGAGTTTCGCGTGGTCTTCAAACCGTCCGGGCACACCCGCCGGCTGATCCATCGCCGGCAGCTCACGCGTGGGCTGCTGCTCAGCCATTTGGATACGTCGCTCGACGTCGCGCACCGCGTCTAGATACTCGTTCAGCTTAATCCGATCCCGGTGGCCGAGTTCCCCCTTCAACCGCGCGACCTTCGCTGTCACCATGTCCAGCAAGCTCCGGTCGTGCTGCCGAGCCTCCAGCCAGGCCGCCGGGTCGGTGGTGCCACCAGCGCCAAAGAGTCGCTCGAACACGGCGCGTGGGTCACTCGCCATCGGCAGCGGCGTGGTATCGCTGCTCCAACACAGCGTGTTTGCGTACGCACAGCTGTACCCCGGGTCGCAGGAACCCGCACGCTCTGCCGATTCGAGTGACAGCTCAAGAGAAGCCAGCTGGGTCTCTCGACCCAGGACCCTCGCGGCTAATTGATCCATCGACACGCCCGCTCTGATGTCGTGCCCCTCTGTCTTCTTCGGGTGTACTCCGGTCAGAAACGCGCCCGCGGCGCGCGCATGGTCGCCGGCCCCTTCCCCAGGCCGGGCGATCCCTTCTTCGCTGCACAGTCCACTGACCATAAGCAGCCGGTCGCGATGTGCGGCCAACGGCCTCAACGTCTCGGTAATCTCGAGCGGCCCGCTGGACGCACCCAGCATGGCCGGGGTCCAGTTCTGCATGAACATACCGTTGGGCACATACACGACACCGAGCCGACGGGTCGCTTGAGCCGACGTGGCGCTCGCAAAGGCGGGCACCATGCTGTCGAGCATCGGCAGGGCTAGCGACACCCCCAAGCCACGGAGGAATGTGCGACGCGGGAGATGTTTCTTGGTGATTATCATGGCTCTCGCGATCTCCTCATCTGAAACGGAGCGCTCTCAATAATACTCACGATCAAGGACGACCATCGGTAGTCCATTCTGGCTGTATCTCGTACGACCTGTCGGACGGCCGGGGCATCGGTGTATTCGACCCCTCGCCCAAGCGCATACGTGAGTAGCTTCTCGGTCACAGTTTCGACGAACCGCTCTTCTCGACTCAGCAGGAGGTCGCGAAGACCAGCGGGCCCGTTAAAGTGGGTCCCGTCCGGTAGTGTGCTCGACGCGTCAATCGTGGTACCACCCTCATCGGTTCGCCAAGACCCGATACCGTCGAAGTTCTCGAGCGAGAACCCCAGTGGGTCCATGAGTACATGACAGCTCGCACACACGGGGCTCGTTCGATGCACCTCCATCCTCTCACGCATCGAGAGCTGGCGGCCCTCGTCGGGGTGGGTCGCGTCTGGCAAACCAGGCACCTCCGGTGGCGGCGGTGGAGGCGGCGATCCAAGAAGATTCTCAAGCACCCACAGACCTCGTTTGGTCGGTGACGTGCGGTTCGGATAAGACGTGGTGGTCAGGATGCTGGCCTGGCCCAAGAGGCCGCCTCGCCCCGCGGTCGCGACCTTAACCCGCCGAAAGTGGTTGCCGTAGACGTGGGGCACACCGTAGTGTCGGGCCAGACGCTCGTTCAGAAACGTGTAGTCGGCCGTGAGCAAATCGAGCACACTCCGATCCTCGCGGACCTGGCTCTCCACAAACAGTGAGGTTTCCTCCTCCATTGCCCCGCGGAGGTTCTCGTCAAAGTCCAAGAACGCATCGGGATCCGGCGTGACGGTCCGCATGTTTCGAAGCAGCAGCCACTGACCAAAGAAGTTGTCGATCAAGGCACCGGACCGCGGGTCGCGGAGCATCCGCGCCACCTGCCGCGTGAGCATGCCAGGCTCCCGCAACTCACCCCGAGCGGCGACCTCAAGCAGTTCGTCATCTGGGAGACTGCTCCAGAGGAAAAAAGACATCCTGGAAGCAAGCTCGACGTCAGTAATCGAAAACGCAGTGCCAGGCGCCACGCCCGCGGGGTCCCGCTCGACGCGAAATAGAAATTCCGGGTCGATCAAAATGCCCCGCAGTGCAAATTGGATCCCGGTCTCGAAGTCGGCGCCTCGTCGACCTTCGTCATACAGGGTCACGAGCGGCTGCACGTCCGCGTCGTTCACCGGTCGTCGAAATGCTCGTCGAGCCAAACCAGACAGAATCTCGGTGGCGCACGACCGCTCCTGACTCGCCAACGCGGGGTAGCAGCTGAACACGAGCTGTCGGCTCGGCGTGTCTTCGGGCGTTACGGCGTTGTAGGGACCGCTGATCTCGATGCTCTCAAGCGCCATCGCCGCATTACGGTCACGCGAGTAGGCATGACTCGACACGCCCGGACGCGCATCCAGCACACCCTCGGCCACGGCCGTGCGATCGAGGAAGGCCGCGCTCACCTGCCGTGTCCCGGCTCGCACGTCGAGACGAACCTCCAGTCCATCGTCCGCCGACTGTTCCCAGAACGTCGGTTGCGACACGGCGGCCCACGGTGCCCGTTCCCCATCGCCCCCAACCGTGAACTGTCCGACACGGGCCCGATCAAGACGAAGTTCAATATCGTTCGGTTCGCCCAACCCGCGAATGTGGTTCCCGTAGGCCCGCTGCAACTCGAGCGTGATCACATACTCGCCGTCGAGCGGAAAATGATGCTGGACAGCCAGACCACCGCGCGATCCGAACGGCAGGGCTTCACTCATCCGACCTTCCTGCCAGAGGGTGTACGGCACGGTATAGGTTTCCACGGAGGGCCCGATTGCAGCGTCACCCACCGCCAGCCGGCTGACCCGTTCCGCGGCGAGCATGTATCGATCAAGTAAAGCCGGGGACACGGCCAAGATGTCGGCGATGTTGTCGAATCCATACCCCGACTCATCTGGGGGAAGCAGTTCACGTTCGTCAATTTCAAGACCAAGCAGGTCGCGAATCGCGTTGCGGTATTCGACCCGGTTCAATCGATGGATCGGAGGCTGACCGGGATTCGGGTTGGCCGCCGAGACGCGGTCGAGCTCGGTCTCAAGCGACAACGCCACACGGTGGTACACCGCCGCCTCGGGTCGGGGCCGTCCCGGCGGCGGCATGGTCTGTGACCGCAGCTTGCGGACGACTTTCTCCCAAATCTCTGTTTCCGCCGGGACCTGACCGATACGCGGATCCTCCAGGCTCTGCAGACTGAGACCGGCCTGTCGCGCTCGGTCGTTGTGGCACGCGATGCAGTACTGGTCCAGAAGCGCCCGTGCCGGTGAGGGTGCGGCAGGGGACTCCGACGTTGGCTGTGCGCTGAGCGGACCGACGCCAGTGAGAAGCGTCATCGCAACAGAACCAACGATTCCTCTCGCCGTCATCGGCGTCACCCTCCTGCAGAGCCCGCGCGCCTGCTATCGTTGTGTCTTCAGTTCAATCTCCTATGGTAACTTGCTTGAAATACCGACGGCAATGGCTTCGTCCCCCGTCGTGCCGCGGCGGAGGTGAAGACCCGTGGAGCCTGAGGAGGTAACCCATGCGTCACATGAGTGTCTTGAGCGTCGCGGCGCTTGTCTTCACGGCGTTCTTGACCGCCAGACAAGAAGGCACCGTCGTCCATGGGCTCGAGCTGGATGCCGAGACGGCCCATGCACTTGAGAACGCCTATGGACAGGTTCCGAGCGGGCGTTACTGATACGATCAAGCTGTAGGACTTTGGGACCTCGAAGGTGGGCCCAGCATTGGTCAGATTCTTCCGGGTCTCAATATCGGAGGATCGCTCCAGCCGCACGCCTCAGGGAGGCAAGGGAATTGCGACCGGCGTGTTCATCAACGGGCGCGAGATACATCCCGAGGAGTATTTCTACCTGCTCGCCCTGACCGGAACCGTGGTTCCTGGTCGCTACTGGCTAGACGCCACTCTGACGGGTGGCTTCGAGAGCGGCCCTGCTCTCTTCAATCTCGTCGTGCTCGCCCAAGCGGCCACCGGAGGGCCCGGCTACAACCGCCACACACTGTTCGGCGGTGTGATGAGTGACGGCGCATGCTCAGGGTTTCTGCACCCGAGCCGCGCCAGCGTCATGACCGGGAACTGCTAACGCGCTATCCGCGACCGAACGATGTAGACCGTGGCCGACCGGGAATCGCTCACCGAGGGTCACGGGGAGACGACCACTGATCTCGCTCTCGCCGGCGAGCGCGCGAACGGCGCTGGCCTCGAGAAGATCGTAAAAGCCATATGTCAGCAGGACTGCGGGTAGCTCGGGGAGCGCGGTCGCGGCATACGGATTCCCAAAGAACACCGTGACGAACGGCTGTTGTCGTTGCGCGGTCCCGCGAGCAACAAATCGGAGCAGACCGATCAGCCCGTCGGCCAAATCCATCCGCCCACTAAACGACGCCGTTCGGACAAAAACCGAAGCCACCACCGCATCGTATCGGTCGATACTGGCTCGGAGCAGCTCCAGCTCGGCCGGGGTCGTTCGGTCTGACACCTCGACCGCCGTCAGGTTCGGCCACCGGCGTCGTAGCTCCGGAAGGAACGTGCGACTTGGCGCCCCGTTGCCCCACCCCGACGGATAGTCCAATACGGAGAGATACAGCATTGTCGCCGAGGGCGGCAGTGTCAACGGCACGTCATGTCGCTCATCCGTGACCAAGGTCAGCCCCCGCCGACTCACGTCCGCAGCAACTGCTTCGTGGACGCGAGTGCCCACGACGGTAGGGACCGCGTCGAGACTAATACCTTGGTCCTCGGGCAACCCGAGCCGCGCCTTTGCCGCCAGCACCCGACCCACCGATTCGTCGAGCTGGGTCATCGGAATGACGCCGGTCCGCACCGCCTGTTTGAGGCCCTCGAACACCGCCACATCGTCCGGGGAGTGAACAACCACATCGTGACCGGCCGCGACCGCTGCCACGGCGGCCTCAGCTGGCGACAGGAGGTCGGTGACCGCGCGCATCCGCATCGAATCGGTATAGACGAGCCCGTTGAAACCGAGTTCCTCGCGCAGGAGCCCTGTCACAATCCGTCGACTGAATGTCGCCGGCCGGTCAGGGTCCGGCTCGAGACTCGGCAAGGTGACATGAGAGGTCATGACCGCCCCGGCGCCGGCCCGGATGCCGGCCAGAAACGGCGGCAGCTCGATCCGGTCGAGCCGTTCCCGCGGATGCGCAAGTAGCGGGACCCCGAGGTGTGAGTCAACATCGGTGTCGCCGTGACCAGGAAAGTGCTTCACGGTGGCGACCATGCCACCATCTTGCAGCCCACGGACCGATGCGGCGCCCATCCGCGCCACCACGGTCGGATCCTCCCCAAACGAACGCGTGTTAATGACCGGGTTCCGCGGGTTGTTGTTGACATCAACCACGGGTGCGAAATTCACATGGATCCCCAATGCCCTGGCTTCACGCGCCGTGACCTGTCCGGCATCGTAGGCCAACTGTGGATCACCGGCGGCGCCAAACGCCATCGCGCGAGGAAACGTGGTCGCGCCACGAAGCCGAAACCCAACCCCGGTCTCAAAATCAGAAGCATTCAGCAGCGGCAGGGCCGACAACGCCTGCAGACGATTGATGATGGACGCCCCCGCGGCCGGCTGGCCCAGCGTCGACCGTGAGTAACCGGCATTGAGCAGCACTCGCGGTGCCGCCTCACGGCCGCCGAACATCAGGAAGCCTCCCACATGCTGCTCGCGGACCAGTGACGCCAACCGATCAAACTCGTCGCTGTCGCTACTGAGATAGCGGGCCCGAAACGAGGGCATGATGAGCTGACCGACCTTCTCGTCGAGCGTCATCCCCGCCAGAACCGATGCCACCCAATCGGCGGATTCGACCTGTCGCGCCGACGGGGACACGACCACGGTCATGGCGACCACTACGCTCGCGACGCCGAGTTGCGGCAAGAAGTGCACGACCGGATGGTAGACCAACCGCGTGGACGTAACCAGCGGGTTATCATCTCGCCGATGAGCCATCGAGAGCATCACGCCGCAGCGCCGACGCGTATCCGCTGCTATGTCGTCACCGTCAGTGACACGCGAACGGAAGAGACCGACACCGGAGGCCGACTCCTGCGCCAGCTCCTGACGAATGACAGTCACTCTGTGCTGGGCCACGCCATCGTGCCGGACGACGCGGACACGCTACGACGTGCCCTGGAGCGCCAGCTCGGCACGGAAGCTGTCCAGGCGGTCATCACGACCGGCGGCACGGGAATCAGCCGGCGAGACGGTAGCTATGAAGTCATAAGCCAGCTGCTGGACAAGCGGCTAGATGGATTCGGCGAACTGTTCCGCGCACTGAGCTTTGAGGAGATCGGCCCGTCGGCGATGCTTTCACGCGCCTGTGCCGGAACGGCGCGTGGAAAGATTCTGATCTCCCTCCCAGGCTCCCAAAACGCTGTACGACTTGGCATGACCCGACTGGTGCTCCCCGAGCTGGGGCATCTCGTCCGTGAAGTAACCAGATGAGACCATGACCGGAACAAAGATGCGCCCAATCCGCGAGACGATCCCGATCGAACGGGCGCTCGAGTTGGCTGACACGGTCGCCCAGCCGCTTACCCGTACTGAATCCATCGATTTAGCAGATGGGGTGGGTCGCGTGCTCGCGGTCGCTGTGGTCGCGGACAAGGACGTTCCCCCGTTCAACCGGGCCGCGATGGACGGCTACGCCGTGGTCGCGGAGAACACGTTTGGCGCCAGTCGGATAGATCCACGCCGGCTCGAGTATCTCGAGACCGTGCACACCGGCGGGGTCCCGTCTCGCGTCGTGGAGAGTGGCCACTGCACGCAAATCGCGACCGGCGCCCCGATGCCGGATGGCGCGGACGCGGTGGTCATGGTTGAAGAAACCGACCGAAACGGCGACCAGGTGTCTGTGTTCACACCGGTCTACCCGCGCCAGCATGTGGGACGACGGGGCGCCGACATCACGAGCGGCACGCCGCTCCTCCAACCGGGTGATGTGCTTACCCCGAGCCGCTTGGGGTCCATCGCCGCATTGGGTATCGCCGACATCGAGGTGTATGCCCGCCCGCGGATCGCCATCCTCTCCACCGGAAACGAGATCGTCGGCCCCGGTCTTCCCTTGGGCCCCGGACAGATCTACGACATCAATCGGTTTACCCTCGGCGCGGTCATTCGAGAGCACGGCGGTATTCCGTTCCCATTTCCGACCACGGCGGACAGCCTGGACGAGCTGAACGCGACGGTCGACGCGTGCCTTGAGAACGATGTCCTGGTTTTCTCTGGAGGGAGCTCAGTTGGCGAACGCGACCTCACGCTGGATGTGCTCCGCGCCCGAGGCGAGGTCCTGTTCCACGGCATCGCCGTCAAACCTGGGAAACCCACCGTGCTGGGCACCATCGAGGGCACACCGGTACTTGGCATGCCCGGGTACCCCACGTCGTGTCTCTCCAACGCCTACATGCTGCTCGTTCCGATGTTGCGGCGTCTGGCCAGGTTGCCGGCCTACCAATTCAGAACCACCAGGGTGCCTGCATCCCAGCGCTTTGTATCAACGACGGGGCGGCACCAGTTCTATACGGTACGGGTCCTTGATGGAAAAGCAGTTCCCGCGTTCAAGGCGTCCGGCGACATTACCAGTATGTCTCAGGCAGACGGATACATCGAGATTCCTGCCCAGACCGATATCGTCGAAGAGGGCGAAATCGTGGAAGTGAAGTTGTTCTGAGGACCCTTACCGCTTCCCAACCTTGCGTTCGTATTCCGGCTCCAGCACATCGGCGGTATGGAGATCGAATGCGTCGGCCGTCCGTTCGTACAGGCCCCGAAACTCGGCATGACAGCGGTAGCACACCGTGAGGTCGCTGAGACGGCTGTAGATGACGAGGTCAATGAGCGTGGCGGCCGCGAGAATGCCATACGCGACAAGGTCGAGTCCGTAGTAGTAGAAACCCGCGCTAATCAGCGCGCCGATGACCACGATGGTGACCCCGACCTTGGGGTCGAAGTCCTTGCGCATATAGAAGTCACCACCCTGACACACCGGGCAGTGATCGACCTGTTTGTCGGTGTGTACGGCTTCGGAGAACGAGAGCAGAAACACCTGGCCGCACCGACCGCAGTTGATCTGCACCGGCTCAGCCGTCGCGGGCACCGGGAGGGCGCTGCCACACTGATGACATGTGACTGTCACTTCCATCACACCGGCACCGTCGTGGCAACGAGGAGATACTTGGCGAGTACCTCGCCAACGATGACGGTGAAGAAGTCAACGTAGAGAATCCCGGTCGCCGACTGCGTGGACCGAATCTTGGCCGTTTCCCAGGTCATGTAGGCCAGGACCACGGGTCCTAACAACCCGAACAACACGCGTTGCCAAAAGAACACACCATCGATCGAAAAAATATATCTCTCAAACCCCACCCCGGGCAGCTCTGCCGCCACGATCGCCCACCACACGGCCACGCTGACCACCGCAATCCGGAGCGCCGTCGACCCGATGTGAAACTTCACAATCGACTGCAGCAGGGACACCTCCATCGAGGGGAGGACGAGATACCAGTGACCGAGAATCATCGCGGTGGAAGTGCCACCAAGCAACGCGGCCGAGGTCACAAAGCTTGCCGCAGTCAAGACCGTCACCGAAAGGGTCGCACCGGCGGTGGCCGCCACGGCCTGTGCCATCAGGGCGGCGCCCCCGCACACGATCGCAAGCCCCACCCACACCGGTCGCAGCCGTGCCAATACCCGGCCGACCGTCGCCCAGTACACGAGCGTCACCGTCGTCGACGCGATGAGCAGAGCCAGGGCCACGCCCTGGGCATCACGCCCCATCCGCACGTCGTCGGGCCGCATCGCCAGTGCAACCAGCAGCAGCACCGCGGCGAACCCAGCGTTGAATCGAAAGAACTTGACACCGGCCGTTTTCCCGACGAGCGCCAGGGTACAGACGATGCCAATCCCGAGATGTGCGAGAAACAGATACAACACGAAGGACAGCGTCATGATGTGGGTAAGACCGCACCAGATGCCGGTGCGGTTTCCCTAGCCCCTCTTACCCGAGTCGGCGGTTAACTTCAGTCCAGTTCACGACGTTCCACCAAGCGGCGATGTAATCGGGTCGCCGGTTCTGGTAGCTCAGATAGTAGGCGTGCTCCCACACGTCCAGACCAAGCACGGGGGTCTTTCCGTTCATCACGGGTGTGTCCTGGTTGGGCGTGCTCTCAATCGCGAGCGTGTCTCCGTCCTTGAAGAGCCACGCCCACCCGCTTCCGAATCGCCCGGCCGCAGCGGCTGCGAACTGCCCCGGTGGGGGCGCCCCCGGCGTTGGGTCCCATGATCTGCCAGAACATCGTGTGGTTGGCATGCCCCCCGCCGTTGTTGCGAACCGCCGTCCCGACCCCTTCCGGGAGAGCGTCCAGGTTGCCGATTAGCGCCTCGACACTCTTCTCTTGCAGGTCCGGGAGCCCGTCGAGCGCACCCGTTCAGCTTGGTGACATAGATTGCATGATGCTTGCCATGATGAATCTCCATGGTCCGCTGGTCAATATGAAGGGCCAGCGCATCAACACCATAGGACAAATCTGGCAGCTCGTGTGCCATAGGAACTCTCCTTTACGACATGAATTGGTTGGTCGGCAGCGTTCGGTTCTGTGGTGAGCCCACCCACGCGGGTCAGGCCATTGGTGTCGCGACCTGCTGCACCATCTACATGTGAGACGCTGCGGGCTCAGGGTCCTTGGCCGGGCCCTATGCGGACACAACGTTGTAGAGGGTGTCGCGCTCGACCGGTTCTCTTCCCGCCCGCTGTATCAGCTGACTGATGTCATCAGTCGTCAGCGCTTCCGGGGTCTTAGCGCCAGCCATATGGTAGATCTGCTCTTCCTGCACGGTTCCATCCAGATCATCCACACCGAACCACAACGCCGTTTGCGCCGTTTCGACCCCGGTGGCAATCCAGAACGCCTTGATGTGTGGCACGTTGTCGAGCATGAGACGAGCCACGGCGTGCACCCGAAGCGTATCGGCGGCCGTCGGGGCGGGTAACTTGCGCATCTTGTTGTTGTCGGGGTGAAAGGCCAGCGGGATGAACGCCTGAAATCCGCCAGTGTCGTCCTGGAGCGCACGAGCGCGAAGCATGTGATCGACCCGTTCCTCGGCCGTTTCGATGTGACCGTACAGCATCGTCACATTGGACCGCATACCGAGTCGGTGCGCCGTGCGGTGGATGTCCAAGTATCGATCTGAGCCACACTTGTCGTGACAGATCTTCCGACGCACACGCTCGGAGAAAACCTCGGCGCCGCCGCCAGGCAACGAATCGAGGCCCGCCCCCATGAGGTCGGTGAGAATCTGTTCATCGGTCTTTCCATACAGATCGGCGAAAAACGCGATCTCTACGGCCGTGAAGCACTTGAGATGCACGTCCGGACGAATCCGTTTGAGACCGCGAAGCAGCTCGAGATAGTAGTCGAACGGCAGGTCGGGGTGGAGACCGTTGACCACGTGCACCTCGGTCAGCGTCTGGTCGCGTCTGGCCCGCAATTTATCCCACACCTGCTCCAAGGTCATCGTGTAGGCGCCGTCATCACCAGGCTGAAGCCGAGCAAACGAACAAAACAGACAACTGGCCACACAAACGTTGGTCGCTTCGATCCTGATGTTGTGGTTATAGAACGTCTGACCGGCGTGGCGTTTTTCGCGCTCTCGATTCGCCAACCACCCGACGGCAAGGAGATCCGAGCAGCCAAAAAGGCGCACGCCGTCCTCGAGCTCGAGACGGACCCCACCCTCGAGCTTGTCGGCGATGTCACCGAGACCGTTTTGGGCCAACCGTGCATACATAGCTGTTACCTAGACTGCCTCCGTCTCAGGGCTCGAATCGGCTATCGTACGCTGGAGCAGGCCCCGCGAGCAACCCGACCAAATCCGCATGCTATACTCGCGGCCTCGACGTTTCCCAGTGGTCAAGGGAAGTGGGTGCAATTCCCACACGGTCCCGCCACTGTAAGCGGGTAGCGAGCCGGTCGACTAGACGTGACCGAGGCGCCGGAAGATGCCCCTCGGACACTCTCGCCACTGTGTTTCGACACGGGAAGGCATGGTCGGTTTGTGCTGATCCGCAAGTCAGGAGACCTGGCTGCTGGGCTCGTCCTTTCGGCCCATCCGCGTGGATGGGCATGGCGCGTGGTCACGCCGAAAGGAAGCTATGCAACAACCCCTCGCCCGTTTCGATTTCCTCGTCCAGAAAATCGAGGTTCTCCGAGTTGCTGTGCGCTAGCTCGATCTCTTACGCCTATGGGGACGCGGAGGTCCTCCACGATATCGATCTACGGGTCGAAGTGGGAAATCTCGTGGGCATTCTCGGTCCGAACGGATCGGGCAAGACCACACTGCTCAAGCTGCTCGCCGGACTGTTGACGCCGACCCATGGCCACGTCACGTTGGATGGCATCGAGGTAACACGGTGCGCGCGCCAAGAGGTCGCCAAACGACTGGCGATGGTCCCCCAGGCAACAGAGCTGGCCTTCGACTACACGGCGTTTGATATCGTCCTGATGGGTCGATACCCCCATCTCCAGGCCTTCGAGCTCGAAGGGCCCAGCGACATCAACATCGTCCGTCGGATGCTAACCCTCACCGGCACGTCCCATCTCGAAGATCGGACGTTTCGGACGCTCAGCGGAGGCGAGAAACAACGTGTCGTGCTGGCGAGTGCGCTTGCGCAATTCGACTCCGGCTCGTCTGGGACGGCGGAACCGACGACGAACCGCGTGCTCTTGCTGGATGAGCCGACCTCATCACTCGATCTCGCCTTTCAGTTGGCGACGGCGGAGCTTCTCGGCCGACTCAACGAGTCCCAGGCCACCACCGTGGTCCTCTGCACCCATGATCTGAATCTGGCGGCCGGGCTCTGTCGTGAGCTGGTGCTGTTGCGTGACGGCAAACTGGTGGCCGCCGGCGAACCGGCCGCCGTGCTCACGCCGGAGACGGTCGGCGCCGTGTTCGACGTCGACGTCGATATACGGTGTCATCCCGCAAACGGTCGCGTGTCAGTGATCCCCGTGGCACGCCGAGCGAGACCGTCATAATGCCGGGCGTCTCAGCCCTACCCGCACTGAGGCCGATCGCCGGCAACCATCTGCGTCGTCGTTTGTGGCGTATCCATCTAGGTTTTGGTCTCCTGGCGTTGGTGACCTGTCTCTGCGCGCCGCTCGTCGGATCGACGAACATCGACCTTGGGCGCGTGTTCGACCCCACGTTACGGTTCGCTGAGAACGTTGACGCCCAGATATTTATTATTGCGCGTCTGCCCCGGGCGCTGGCCGGGGCGCTGGTCGGCGCCTCATTGGCGGCGGCTGGCGTCGTACTCCAAGCCTTGCTTCGGAATCCGCTGGCTACACCATTCACACTCGGCGTCTCTGCCGGCGCCTCCTTGGGCGCCATGCTTGTGATCAGCCTTGGACTCCCGTTGACCGTGCTCGGGATACCGGCGGTCTCACTGGCGAGTTTCACTGGGGCGATCGGGGCTCTGGCGATCGTGTACGCGCTGGCGACCATGCGTCGTCAAGGGTTGTCCACACTCGTGCTGCTGCTCGCCGGCGTGACCCTCAACTCGCTGTTCTCGGCGATCATCCTTTTCGTCCAATTTCTCGCAGACCCAACCCAGACGTTTCAGGCGATCCGTTGGGTGATGGGCAATCTCGACGTCGGCACCTATCGCCCGCTGGTCTGGGCCCTCCCACCGATCGGCGCTGCATTTATCGTGTTCGCCCGTTTGCCGCGCGCCCTCAATCTCCTCACGCTGGGCGCCGACAACGCCGCGACTCGCGGTGTCGATGTCCTCCGCACACAACGCTTGGCGTTCGTGAGTGCGTCGTTGGCCACCGGAGCTGCGGTCGCCGTTGGCGGCCCCATCGGCTTTATCGGGATCATCATTCCTCATCTGGTCAGACTACTAGTGGGCGCCGACCATCGTCTGGTTCTGCCAGCATCGGCGTGTCTGGGCGCCGCGTTCCTCATCGTCTGCGATGTCGGAGCCCGGACCCTGCTTTCGCCAATGGAACTTCCGGTGGGCGTCATTACGGCGATGCTCGGGGGACCATTCTTCTTATGGCTTCTCGTGTCCAGTCACAGGAGATCGTGAACAGGTTTCCTGACGCGGCGCCCGGGTGGCAAGACGCGACGAGAGAACAACTTGGGTATTTGTGACCGAGGAGCAACGCCGCCGGACGAGATGCCCCGCCGGGAAACTTGTTTGCGCGTTTCTGTGACTGGACACTGGTATCGGGGCTGCGGAATGGGTGAAACGCGGATGACACGTAGGACTCTGCGCACAATACGGTCGCCAGCCTCTGGGCGTCGAGGCGCTCGGCCCGCAAGGCGTGACGAGGGCGAATACCGGGAGTATTCAACCGACGAGCCACGCAGGGGGACCGGGTACATCGGCGACCAGCGTGGCAACTTTATTCTGGTCAGGGCCCTGCGCCAGGTGTGCGGTCTCGTGCTCCTGACGGCGTCGTTCGCCGCGGCCCAAGCCTCACCCACCCGTATCGTGTCCTTAGTGCCGGCCCTGACCGAGGCGCTCTTTGCCATGGGCGCCGGCCACGCGGTGGTTGGAGTGAGTAGCTTCGACACCTACCCCCCAGACGTGATGTCCCGACCCAAGGTCGGAGGATTGGTCGATCCGGATCTGGAGCGAATTCTGACTCTGCGACCGGGTCTCGTCGTTCTCTATGGCAGTCAAGCCGACCAGATCGCCCAGTTGCGTCGGGCCGGGATCGAGGTGTTCGCGTCGACGCACGGCGGTCTTCGGGAAACATTGTCGGTTATCCGCACGCTGGGGACGAGGGTCCGCCGCCCCGACGCCGCAGCGGCGCTGGTTACGTCGATCGAAGACCGGCTCGACGACATCCGTCGACGGGTCGCGGGTCGCGATCGACCCTCGGTGCTTCTCGTGTTCGGACGCGAGCCGGGGACTCTTCGGAACGTCTACGCCAGCGGCGGCGTGGGGTTCTTGCACGACATGCTCGAGGCCGCCGGTGGACGTAACGTTTTCGCCGACATGTCACGCGAGTCGGTCCAGCTCACATCCGAAGCGATTCTACGCGCCGCGCCGGAGGTAATTCTGGAGCTGACCTACGATGACCTGATGACACCCGACACCCAGGCCACCGAGATCGCCGTCTGGTCACGACTCTCTTCAATTCCTGCCGTCCGGGCCGGGCGGGTGTTTCTGCTGCTTGGTCATCAGTTCGTCCAACCCGGCCCACGGGTGGCGGAGGCAACCGCCGCTATCGCCACAACGCTCCACCCTGGGCCTCCGTAGCCCCGGTTTCCCGGTTCAGGAACTCTTCAGAGCACGGGTCTCCTGCGCTCTACTAGTCTTAGGCTGCGCGTGGAGAACCTCGACTGGCCGCCGCACCGCGGCCCCCACGACAGCCGAGGAATCCCCCGGAGGAAGGCACCCAATGAATCGGGCACTAGCAGCGATCCTCGCACTCGGGCTCTCTGCTTCGGTCGTCCGCGCCCAGCCCGTCGTCGTGACCGGCACCGTTTTGGATGACTCCGGGGCCGCGTGTTCGATCGAAATGGTCTGCTCCTTCTCCTCCGCCAGCACCACCAAATGGGCCACGACCTCATCAGCCAAAGCACCCAAGTCGACCGGCTCGAGTGACAACTTAAGGTCGCCGGTGTCGGCGCGTGACACAAGCAGCAGTCGATCGACCAGACGGGTGAGACGGTCGGTCTCCTCGAGCATG
>JAYZGM010000162.1:0-6464 GCA_036336225.1 Acidobacteriota bacterium
CGCGAGGAAGGCCAGCTCAAGCGCTATGTGGTCGTCAGGTTCGCGATGCATCGCGGGAGCCTCGAGACCGAATTGCTCATAGACGGTCCGCACCTCGAGCGTGCTCTCCTGGAAGGTGAGCCCGGTCTTGCTCCGATGCACCGATTCCCAGGGTGGAGCCAGCGTGTTCCCCGGTCCGACAAATAGCCGGTTGAAATCCCACTCGACACGACGCACGCTCGCGGCATCGACGTCCAGACAGAAGGTCTGTAGCGTCGAGAGCCCGACGGTGACATTCTCATCCGTCGAGGGAAACGGCCACGCCTCGAACATCCGTTCCCGAGCCAGTCTGCTCAACCACTGCTCATCAACCGGGGCATGGAAGCACCTTGCGAGAAACCGATACGCCAGCCCTTGCCCTTCCTGTAGCCGCGCCACGATCTCCCGATCCGTCGACTTCCCGTAGTTCCTGGTCATACGAATGGGGTTTCGGGCGCAACCCCGTCTAAACGATGCTCAGATTCCAACCGTCACTCGGGATGCGTAGAAGAGAAAGCGGCCGCATACCTCTGAGACCAGCACTACGACAAACGCCACAATTGTCATCGCGGGCAGCTTGTGGGTTTGGCCACTCACCTTGCCCACGATTACAACCACGATGCACGCCGCCGCCACGACCAGCAGTAAGAGTCTCGTGACCAGCACACCTGCGTAGTCCTCAGTCAACCGCCGCGCGCTCGCTAGCGCCGCCGCCGGCATAGCATCGGCCAAGGGCGCCAACTGCAGCGCCATGACAACCAGCTCGGCGACCAACCCCACGAGCCCCAACAGTGCCAGCCCACGCAGGGTAGCGAACGTGGTCCCGTCACTGTGTACAGATTTCTGCTCGCGACTGGTCTCGTCCACGCGGCAGCACACGAGCCCGACGGCCACACCGAGCACTCCCAATCGAAGCGCGGTGCCAGCAAACGCGAGTGGCGTGGCCAGACTGTTCCAGACAGGCTGGGCGGGGAGCAGATAGATCTTGATCTGACAGACCAAGAACGTGACGGCGGTGGCGGCCGCCGTCCAACCGAGCCAGTGTGTGACTCGGGACCAACGAGTCTCGCGCCACTCCATCAGGAGAAGCGCGCCCAGTCGGAGACTGAACAGCCCCCCAAAGATGACCTCGCGGCTCAGCCAAGACGACCTCACGTTGACCACCGCGCGGACCGCCTCGAACGGTTCCGACAGATGGAAGAGCGCCGCGACCATCCCCAAGGCGAGTACGGCCAACACGGTGGCGTGAGCCCAGCGGGCGCAGCTGCGTAATGGAGTCTCGGCGGTAGCGGTTAGGTTGCGCAGGATCAGCAGCGTGAGAAAAGCACCCACCGCGGCCTGCGTCAGGACCGTGAACACAACGAGCGCCCAGTCGCGAGGGACCACCGTCGTGGATTACCCGCGGACCAGCTTGAGAGGAATGAAACGAACCGCCGGACGAGTGATCTCCGCGTCCGGCAGTGGACCAAACGAGGCGGTTGCTCCCTGTTTCTTGGCCACCTCGTCGAGGGTGCCCCACTGCAGCGCCTTGGTGGGACACGCTTCGGCGCACGCGGGTCCGCCCGTGCCGGCATCGATCCGATGTGAGCAGAAGTTGCACTTCTCCATCTTGCCGGTCTCGTTACTGAACTGCGGTGCATCGTAGGGACAGGCCCAGGCACACAGACGCGCGCCGATGCACTTGGTCTGGTCGACCACGACTATGCCATCGGATCGCTTTTGTATGGCACCCGACGGGCAGGCGTCCGCACAGACCGGCACCTCGCAGTGATTGCACGCCATCGAGACGTGATACATAAAGGGACCGCCGTCGTCCCCTTCGACGGTTCTCACCTTGCGCCACCGCGGACCTATCTCGCCGCCGTTCTCGACCTTGCAGGCAATCTCACCGGTTCGACAACCAGTGCAACTTTTGACATCGACGAAAAACGCCACTTGGGTCATGTTACATCTCCTCGCGCGGCCACCTGCACCATGGAGGAGTTCAACGTATGCCCCAACGAGATCGGTTCGAACTTGTCCGGACTCAAAATACTCGCGGTCTGTTTCTCGTCGACCCCGCCCCACCCGGTCGTCACACTCACCACAACCTGCATAATGCCCGCGGTCACGTCGGCTTGGGCGTCGATGGCGCCCCGGTCGTTGAAGACACCGATACCGCCCTGGTGCTCGATACCACGGGACGCCGCGTCGTCAGGATGAATTTGCAGCACTTGCCGAGCCCAGATCTCGGTCAACAGGTCATGGTGGTGAAAGCTGGAGTTGACCTGATTGTGGTTCTTTCGGTTGATCAGCTGTAACGGGTATCGCTCGGCCAGCACCGTGTCGACCCACGGCGCTTCGGTCGGGTCGAGATACTCGAGAAGCGGGGCGAACCCTTTCTCCTGCAGATATAACGAGAAGAGCTCGATGCGACCAGACGGCGTATTGAAGTTCTTGTCGGCGAACGGAACCCACGGGTCCGGCATGGGGTTGACCGGGCCGTCTTCAAGTTGCTCAAGACTCACGCCGGTCGGCTCCAAGACATGACGGATGAGCTCATCATCCGACTTGTCGAAGTCATCGCCAAACCCTAGCCGTTTTGCCAGCTCGGTCATGATCCAACGGTCTGACCGGGCCTCGAAGAGCGGCTCGATCGCCTGCTCCATGAGCTGGATATACCGGCTCCGCATACCGGCCAAGAGGTTTCGGGTTTCGAAGAGCGTGGTCACCGGGAGCACGAAGTCCGCATAGCGCGCGGTTGTGGTCATGAAAATGTCTTGCACGACCATCAGCTCCACGTTATCCAATCCTTCGATGATCTTCTTCGTATTTGGAAACTGGGTGAGCAGTCCGGAACCAGCCACGTGCATCGCTCTGATCGGATGCGGTTTCTGATTGACGAGATACTCGCCCAACTTGGTGACCGGAATCCCCTCGATCGGCTCGTTCTGTTGTAAGGGCACCGGGTAGTTGATGCTGCCTCCCTGGCCCAAATACCCCCCCCTATCATTGACCCCGCCACCCAGCACGCCAACATTACCGGTCAGCGACGCGAGATACAGCTGTCCGATGACGGTGAGGGTGCCGTGGTCGGTACGCTGTGCACCGGCCATGTTTTGGATGATCGCCGCCGGCTTAGCGGCGGCAAACTCACGCGCCACCGCCGCCATAAGATCGGGCGGCGCCCCGGTGATTCGATGTACAGCCTCTGGCGTGTAGCGGTAAGCAATGGCGCGGAGCCACTCGAGGACCGGCTGATACCGGGCACCGTCGATCTCGTAGGTACCCCGGAGTGCCGCGTGCACCCCCGGCGTGTCGGCAGGTACGGGGCGCGAGCTCGTCTCGTCCCAGACCATGAACTGCGCGGACCCGAGTCCAGACCCGGTCAGCAGCTGCAAACGACCGAGATCGACCGGAAGAGCGAGTCCTCCGCCCGGCCAGCTACCTGCTTTGGCGTCCAGGTCGTATCCCACCTCGCCATACCGCACTAAGAACGGCGCGTTGGTAAACATCCGAACATACTCGGTGTCGACCAACTCCTCATCGAGGAGTACGCGGATCATGCCTAACGCTAGGGCGGCGTCCGTGCCCGGTCGAATCTGGATCCAGCGGTCGGACAATGCGGCTGTTTCGCTGAGCCGCGGGTCAATCGTAACGAGACGGGCCCCATGCTCTTCCCGAGCCTGGAAGAGGTTCTTCATATACCCCTGGTTTGTCACCGCTGGGTTGTTTCCCCAAGCCAAAAAGAATCGGCTGTGCACCCACTCATCCCTGAATTCGGAACGACCGCCACCGAACACGGCGTTGAATCCTTCGGTGACAGAGGCGCAGCAGAGCCCCGAGATAGTTCGAGTGGTCCCTCCAAAGCGATTCCAAAACGAGGAGTAGAGGCCACGCACGCCAGTGGATAGACTCGACCAGTTCCCGGACCCGCCAAAAACAAGAAACGCCTGATTCCCGTCCTCGCCCCTGATGCGCCGATACCGTTCGGCGATGGTGTCGAGCGCCTCCTCCCAGCTGATCCGCTCCCACTGTCCCTCACCGCGTTTGCCGGCGCGACGCATCGGGTATTTGAGGCGGTGCGGACTGTAGAGCTGGCGGATGCGAGAGATACCACGGGCACAGGCCAGGATGTTGAAGTCGGGATCTCCGGTGACCTTCACGAGACGACCGTCCTCGACATGGGCCAGAAGCGCACAGTGCAGACACTCCGGGGTATTGGCGGTATGGAAGATCTGCCGTCCCCCGGACACGGCGGTGGCGACGCTCGTGGGCAAAGATGGGTCCCGAGACAGGAGTAGACCTCCCCCACCGAGGGCCGCCGCGCCGCCAAATAGCGCACTCCACTTCAGGAAGGCCCGACGTGAGGCGTCGTAATCGTCTGGGTCGATGGCATCCGTTTTGGGGGACATCGCTCTCTCCCTCAGTCGTCGTGAGTCTCGCGACTGGTGCTATCTTGCCAGAGGGGAGGAGTCTTTGGGAAGAACGAAAGGGCCGAGCGCTGGACGGTGGCCGACGGCGCCTCGCGCGCGAATGCGCTGGCGCGAGGTGTGGGGTTAGACGTTCGGGGCGAAGCCCGTTGAAAACAAGGCCGCCTAATGCACCTGCTCGTCTTCGAGGATCGCGGCGGTCCACTCCGCGACCGCCCGGGTCGCTTTGTTCCGTGACCCCAGAGGTCGGCCTCGGGGATTCCCCGAGACCCCCGGTGCGAACCCCATTGCTCTCCTCTGTTGTTTACAACCAGACGCTGGTCTACTCAGTACATCGTTATTCGCATAACGGTCGGCGCAGCCATCGTTAATCGGTTAACGGGTCATCAGAGACTCAACAGCCGTCTCCACAATGTCTCCATGACCGGGGTCGATACTGGAGGACTCACGATGACTGCTGTTGGCGGCAGGAGAGAGCTAATTGTTCAGGACCGAACCCGTTAGAAGCAGAAGCCCCACGCTATCACCAGTTAGCTAAATACGCGGTACGGGTTCGAATCCCATGCGGTCCACCAGTTCGAACTCTCTTCTTTCTTAAATTTATAGGCGTTTGCCCGTGGGGATGGGACTTCGCCCTCTCGACCAAATCAGGCTTATGTGCCCAATCTGTGCCCACGAATCCGGCTTCGAGGGCCGCGACCGTCCGGTCCGCGGTCGAATGGGTGTAGCGCCTGATCCAATGTCGCATGACATGGGGATGGTGTCGCTGTCAGGCAGGGATGTCCCCCCTACCCCGCACTTGGGCAGCCCCCCCGCCCCCTCTAAAAGAGGACGGCAGACATGCGGGAGGAAACACGGCTGTGTTCGGCGTTAGGGTCGTTGCCGACAGGAGTCGATGAGGGGGACGGACTAAGACAACTCAATCTCTCCGTGGGCGACCCCACCCACGAAACTGCGGCTCAGCGGTTAACGCGGTGACTCACTGCGGGTGCGCAGCGTTGGACTTCATTGAGAGCGTGAGGGGTCACTGCGGTTTTGGTCGCCGGTCACATGGCTCTCGAGTTCGATAATGTCATCAAGATCTGGGAGGTGCTTTGCACTCGACCCTTTTCAAACTGAATCGTCCGCCTCGCATAGTTAACCATGACCCCGTACCGATGATCACTACTCCACCTGCGACTCGTTCCAACTCCTCATCACTCAACTCAGCGGAAGCCTGCAAATCCTCAATCGAGAACTCCCAACCATGTTCAGCGCCGAGCGCCGCCAGATCATCCCCGGCGATCTCGTCGCCCATGCGTGACTGCAGGTCTTCACTTTCAGCCACCTGTTTCATGAATTGTTCGAGATTCTCTTTGCTCATGGTCTCTCCTCCGACGCGTCCATTGGCGGTGACGGTAACGATCCGGCGATCGTCGCCGTGTTGCTCATCGACCATCAGTGGTCCGGATCGATTATTTTTGTTTGCTTGAAATTGTGTCAGCCACGGTAAAGCTGAATCGTCCGCCTCGCATAGTTAACCATGACCCCGTACCACTGATCACTATTCCACCTGCGACTCGTTCCAACTCCTCATCACTCAACTCAGCGCCCCCCTGGAGATCCTCAATCCAACACTCGCAACCATGTGCTGTCCCAAGACGACCAAGGCATCGCCGGTGATCTCCTCACCGATCTTCGCCTGCAGGTCCTCACTTTCAGCCACCTGTTTCATGAACCGTTCGAGATTCTCTTTGCCCATGGTCTCTCTCCTTCGATGCGTCCATTGGCGGTGACGCCAACGATTCGGACGGCATGCGTCATCGCTTTTCCCCCGTGTGGGTTAGGGGGGAGGACGGCCCTGCTCTACGTCGGATGTGAATCTAGAATTTGACGACCGGAAGCGGTGCTCCCCTGCGTGACGAGGTGTAGACGCCGATCCGACCGCTGGCAGGCAGGGGGTGCAATGCGGGGGTTACGGGTCACGCGGGTGCGCGGCGTCCCACTCGCGGGCGAGGCGTTCAGCTTCGGCAAGCTGGGTGGGGTTCATCCGAC
>JAYZGM010000163.1:0-6986 GCA_036336225.1 Acidobacteriota bacterium
GGACGTGGTGGCGTGCGTGACCGTCAATGCCTCACGAGTATTTCCGTTGTTTCGCGACAGGGGCACTCTCAATGTCGGGGCACCGGCCGATGTCGCTGTGCTTGAGCTCAGAAGCGGAGCCTTCGAGTTCGTCGATAACTACGAGAATCTACGGACCGGCCGACAGCGACTCTTCCCGAGCGAGACGGTGCTCCGGGGAGTGCGGGTTGAACGAAGTTAGCGACGGCTAGGCGACCAACGCAGGTAATTCCGTCATGGCGGTCACGACGCGGTCGGCGCTGAATCCCAACTCCTCCGGCGGCTCGGCCGCTGACCGCTGGATCCAGAAGGTGGTGAGACCAGCCGAGGCCGCCCCATTGATGTCCCAGGAGTTGGAGGAGACGAACCCCAGCGCCGACCGACTCACCTCGAGCCGTTCCAGCCCGAGCTGATACACACGCGGGCTGACTTTGAAGATCTTGATCTCTTCGACACTGATGATCGTGTCAAGTAAGGTGTCGATCCCGGCGCTCTTTGCGGCCGACTCGAGCATCCTCGGCTCACCGTTCGAGAGAATCGCCAGCCGCAACCCCTGACGCTTCAAGGCCTCCAGACCGGGCTTAACGTCGGGAAAAGCCGTGAGCGTGAGATACGCTTCCATGAGCTGCTCTCGGCGGGCGGCGGTCAGGTCGAGATCCAGCCTCTTCGCCGCATACCCAAGCGCGTCCTGCGTGACATCCCAAAAGTCGCGGTGACGCCCCATCAAGCTCCGCAGCAAGCTGTACTGCAACTGCTTTGCCCGCCACAGCTGGGCCAGCGGTGTGCCGCTACCCGGAAACAGCTCCTCACAGAGGGTGGTCACCGAAAACACGTCGAACAACGTTCCGTAGGCATCGAAGGCGAATGCTTCAATCCTCCGGATTCGACCGGTCGACTGAGCCGCTTCCAGCCCGGTCTCGGTGCCGGCCGCTACCGAAGCCCCGGCGGCGGCGAGCGTGGTCCCGATGAAGTGTCGCCGGGTCGTACCCATCATGTGCTCTCTCACTTTTGCTAGTTGCGACGTGGCGACGACAGAGCGGCGCGTCCAGGGTCGCGGATGTCAGCGGACGGCAGAACCGTCTAACGAGAGTGTATCTGAACCCGTACGACGAAGGTCTCTGTGTCGAAACCCGACGGTGCTGACCTCGTCGCCAACCCAAACAGTGGGCTGTCCCCTTACGACCTGGTATAAACTGACCGCGCTGGTGCACATATCCCCTGACGCGCTGGCGCCATGTCGACGACCCCGAAGGAGAATTTACATGATTTACCGACAACCGCGGCTACTCGCCATCCCTGTGGGCACGTTTATCACGACCTTGCTCGCCGTCACCTCATTGGCCGGCCAGTCAGGTGCACCTACGACCGCCTGGGGTGACCCCGACATCCAAGGCATCTGGCATTCTTCGGGTGCCACTCCGATGGAGCGACCAGACGAATATGCGGGACGCGCCACGCTCACCTCCGAGGAAGTCGCGGAGATTCGTGGTGAGACGGAGGCCCGCAACCAGGAGCTTCTCCAAGCCAACGCTCAGCGAACCGAAGCGGGGGGCAACGTCGGCGCCTACAACAATTTTTGGATGGAGCGGGGAGTCCGGTCAAACCGCACGTCGATGCTCGTGGATCCGCCCACTGGTCGGTTCCCGGCGCTGACCCCCGCGGGTGAGCTGGCATTGAACAGCCGGCCACGCGGAGACGACCACTGGGGCGACCGACACATCTGGGAACGATGCGTCACCCGCGGGGGGATGCCCAACGCGATGTTCCCTCGTGCCTACAATAACAACATGCAGGTCTTTCAGACGCCTGACGCAGTGGTGATGCTCCTCGAACAAGTCCATGAGCTTCGATACGTGCCACTCGACGGTCGCCCCGCACCACCAGAAAACATCGGCCAATGGAACGGACTGTCCAGGGGCCATTGGGAAGGCAATACCCTGGTCGTGGAGACCACGAATCTGGACCCGCGGGTCAGTGCCCTGCAGCCGTGGTCCGTGTTCAATTCACACAGCGGCTCCGGTGAGGGCCTGACCTTGATCGAACGGTTTACACGAACGGGCGAGGATACGCTCGAGTATGAGATCGAGGTCAACGACCCACAGATGTACACCAGACCGTGGACCGTCGCGTATCCGTTCTCACAGCTGAATGACGTGATGTACGAGTATGCGTGTCACGAAGGCAACGAGGGCATGACAGGGATTCTCTCGGGCGGACGAGCTGACGACACGGCAGAAGCCGCGGCACGATAGTCGACACGCGTGTGGACGGCCAGAGGCCCCACCGTCAGGAGTCGGTGATGCAGACACTATCTGATCCGTTTCGGAGCTGGACGCCGTTGATGGTCATCCTCTTCGTGTCGGCTGTACCGGGCATAACATCCGCCCAGTCCGGCGACTTTATTCCGGTCACCGACACCATGCTCCAGGAACCGTCTGACGACGACTGGCTGACATGGCGTCGGACGCCTGACGGCTGGGGCTACAGCCCGCTCGACCAGGTCACCCGCGACAATGTGCAGGACCTGCAAATGATCTGGACACGCGCGCTCGCGCCAGGACGACAGGAAGGGACGCCACTCGCCTACGATGGCGTCCTCTATATGCCGCAGGCGAGCGACGTCATCGAGGCGATCGACGCCGTCACCGGGGACCTCCGGTGGTCTCATCGTCGGGATCTTCCAGACGACGTTTACGAGTTTGTCGGCGGCATCGCTCGCAACAATCGCAACATCGCCATCTACGATCGGTTCATCGTCAATACGAGCGACGACGACTACTTTTTCGGGCTCGACGCCACGACCGGCGAGCTCGTCTGGGAGACCCAGATCTTTGACTACCAGGTGACGCCGGCCGGTCACAGCTCCGGTCCCATCATCGCGGACGGCAAAGCGATTTCAGGACGTAGCTGTCGACCTCTCGGGGGACCCGAGTCGTGTGTCATCGTCGCGCACAACGCTCGTACGGGCGAGGAGGTCTGGAGACGGCGGACGATTCCAGCGCCAGGCGAACCTGGGGATGACACCTGGGGAGGCGTACCGTTCGAGGAGCGGATCCATGTGGGGACATGGATGCCGGCCAGCTACGACCCGGAGCTCGGTCTGATCTACCAAGGAACCTCGGTCACCTCCCCGGCTCCGAAATTCATGCTCGGAGGTGTCGAGAACACACACCTCTACCACAACTCTACCCTGGCCCTCGACGTGGATACCGGTCAAATTCGCTGGTACTACCAGCACTTGAACGACCACTGGGACCTCGATCACCCTTTTGAGCGCATCCTGGTTGACACGGCCGTGACCCCAGACGCATCAGAGGTGAGCTGGATTAATCCTCGTCTCGAGGCCGGTGAAGTTCGGAAGGTGGTAACCGGTATTCCCGGCAAGACGGGGGTTGTATACACGCTCGACCGGGAGACCGGCGAGTTTCTATGGGCCACCCCGACGGTCACGCAGAACGTCATCAGCCACATCGATGGGGCCACCGGCGTCGTCTCGGAGAACGCCGAGGTGGTGTTTACCGCGCTTGGCCAGGAGGTGTTCGCGTGCCCGACCTGGAACGGCGGCAAAGATTGGGAGGCTGGCGCCTACAGCCCGCGTACGAACACCATGTATATGCCGTTGCGCAACACATGCGCCCGGATGCTGGCGACGACGACGTTCCCCGAGGACACGCCGGCCGAACGGACGGAGAGTCGGTCCACCACGTACGCCATCGCGTATCGTCATCAAGTAGCACCCGGCACCGAGAACGTCGGGACCGTGCGGGCGATCTCGGCTGAAACCGGGACGACGACCTGGCTCCATGAGCAACGGACCGCGACGATGTCGCTGGTCGCAACTGCTGGCGGTCTGGTGTTTGGCGGAGACGTCAATGGGCGGTTTCGGGCATTTGACGACGAGACCGGAGAGATTCTCTGGGAGATCAACCTCGGATCACCGGTCAGCGGCTTTCCAATCAGCTACGCGGTCGGTGAGCGCCAGTACATCGCTGTCGGAACCGGGTCGGGTGGCACCGCCTCGCATTTCATGGGTCTTACCCCTGAAATCAGACCCAGCGCCGGCAACAACCTCTTTGTGTTCGCGTTACCGGACCGGGACTAGCTCGATATGGACCGCCGTGTGCATGTCGTGCTCGCCGGAGTCGTGGCCGGATGGACGACACTCGCCACCGGTTTCGGCTACGCCCAACCCGGGCCACCACGGACCGCATGGGGGACCCCTGACCTGCGCGGTGTCTGGAGTCACGCCTCCGCCGCTCCGCTCGAGCGGCCGTCTCAGCACGGGGACCGGGAGCGCCTGACCGAAGAAGAGATCGCACAGGTCAACGCGGCCGCGCAGTCTACCGAGGGCGTCGGCGCCCGCCGAGTGGTCTGGTGGGAACGGCCATTGTCTGACGGTCGAACGTCACTTGTCGTCGACCCGCCCAACGGACGCATCCCGTACACGGAGGAGGCCCGTCAACGTCGACGTGATATGCCTCCACCTGGCGTGGACGACCCTGAGGACCGCCCCCTGCAAGAGCGCTGCATCACCTATGGGATTCCTCGGCTCGGCGGACCCTACAGCCAGAACATTCACGTGGTGCAAACGCCCGACCACGTCATGCTTCTATTCGAGATGATCCACGAGTTCCGGATCATCCCGCTCGACGACCGACCTCATCTGCCCCCCACGGTTCGTCAGTGGCTCGGTGACTCCCGCGGTCATTGGGAGGACGACACACTCGTGGTCGAGACGACCAACTTCAACCGCCATCAGCGTCATCGTGGTCTGCCCCTCACCACGACCCGACTCATCGAGCGCTTTACTCCGACCGACACCGAGACCCTGCTCTACGAAGTCACGTTCGAGGACTCGGCCACATGGTCCCAGCCGTGGACGACGAGTTTGCCGATGGCCCGGGCCGACGGGCCGATGTTCGAGTTCGCCTGTCATGAAGGGAATGTGGGGCTGACGGCGGTGCTCGAGATTGCTCGGACGACGACAGAATGATCGAGCACGCTTCGTTCCGAAGACCGACATCTTCGTTCGGACCCACCTAATGAGGATCGTCCAGGTGCAAGAGACAGCTCTTCGTTCGAGGCTACGCCCTTCGCGCGATATATGGGCTTCGCTCTGGTCGGGCGCAGGCATAGAATCCATCTACCGGGAATACTGAGATATCGTCCGACACGGAGGGAGGGCTCATGGCCGTTCTGAGAATACGAACGCTGCTCGCGGTGATGGTCGTCGTGGTCGGCTGCACGGCAACGACGTCGACGGCGCAGTCGCTTGAAGAGCTCGCGCAGCAGACGCTGGCGCAGATCGACGGGGAGCTCGACGTCACGGGTCTCCAGGCCCCGGTCGAAGTGATTCGGGACGAGTGGGGCGTGCCGCACATCTACGCCGAGAACGATCAGGATCTGTTCTTTACGCAGGGCTATGTCATGGCGCAGGACCGGTTGTGGCAAATGGAACTGTGGCGGCGCTGGCATGAGGGACGCCTGGCGGATATTTTTGGCCCTGAAGCGCTCGCCTACGACCGGCGCACGCGGCTCATGATGTTCCGAGGCCCTTGGAATGAGACGGAGTGGACGAGCTACCACCCCGACGCGAAGCGGCTCTTCACAGCGCACGCGAATGGCGTGAACGCCTACATCGACCAGCACCGCGACAACCTCCCGATCGAGTTCCAGCTGACCGGCGTCGTGCCAGAGCCCTGGACAGCCGAGACGGTCGTGCTGCGCTGGGCGGCTCTCGCCGTGCCGAGCGTACGGGGACACGCCATCAACGAAATCCGTCTGGCGATGGACGTGGCTGCCCTTGGCGTCGAGGAGGCCAACCGGCGTGCGGCTCCAGACCCTTGGGATGATCTCGTTGTGCCCGACGGGCTCGACGTCAGCCTCATCACCGACGACGTCCTCGACGCCATGCGAGCCGGCGATGGTGACCCGTTCGTGGTGGGACGACTCCCGGCGCTCGAGGTGGTCGAACCGTACCGGTCACTCATCGACACGGCGGGCCTCCAGGCCTCACGGGTGTCCCCTACCCTGATCGCGACCGAGGGGAGTAACAACTGGGTAATGAGTGGCGCGCGGTCACCAGTCGGCGTCCCGATTCTCGCCAACGACCCGCACCGGCGGATCGAGATGCCGGCGCTCCGCTACTTCGTGCATCTCGTCGCACCCGGCTGGAACGTCATTGGCGGTGGCGAGCCACCTTTTGCTGGCGTGGATGCGGGAAACAACGAACACATGGCGTGGGGCTTCACGTTTGCCGGCACCGACATGGTGGACGTGTATGTTGAAGAGCTCCATCCTGACGACCCCACGTTGGTCCGATGGCAGGACGAGTGGGAGCCCCTACGTGTCATCGAGGAAGAGATACTCGTCAAGGACCAAGCCCCCGAGCGGATCCAGCTGAAGTTCAGCCGACACGGTCCAGTGTTCTATGAGGACCTCGAGCATCGCCGTGTCTATGCGGTCCGCTCCGTCGTGCAAGAACCGGGCACCGCAGCCTACAAGGGCAGCTTCCAGCTGGCGCAGGCCACCAGCTGCGACGACTTTTTCGAGCGAGCGATGCACTGGCTAGTACCGACCCACAGCCTCATCTGCGGCGACGTCGACGGCAATATCGCGTTACAGGTCACCGGTCTCACTCCAGACCGCAACGGCTGGAACGGACGACTCCCCGTTCCCGGTAACGGGGACTACGAATGGCGCGGGTTCCGTGACGATCTTCCGCGCGAGTTCAACCCAGACCGCGGATACATTACGACCGCCAATAACAATGTCCATCCGCCGGGCTACGCGGGTCGTCCGGTGTTCTACCACTCCTCCCGCGGGGTAGAAACCTCTCGAATCGCACGACTCCACCAGATTCTCGGCACTGACGGCCCCCTCTCGATTGAGGATCACATGCGAATTCAGCATGATGCCTACTTGTTGAGCGCCGAGCGCGACCTCCCGCTCTTTCAGGAGTGGACCTC
>JAYZGM010000164.1:0-23332 GCA_036336225.1 Acidobacteriota bacterium
GGGTGACTCCCGGTATCAACCCTATATCGAACGGGTCACGATCGCGGGGCCCTTTGAAGCCAGCGGGGCCCGGCCGGCAGTCGATACACCAAGCCGCGAACGTGTGTTCGTGTGCGCCCCACCCGCCTCAGCCGATGACCGCACCCGACGAGGCTGCGCGCGCCGTATCCTCGAACCACTCGCCCGCCGCGCGTTTCGTCGACCGGTCGACGACCCCGACGTCGACCGACTTCTGGCATTCTACGACCAGGGCGCAACCACCGGCGGGTTTGACCGGGGGATCGAGTTGGCGGTTCGACGATTGTTGGTGAGCCCCGAGTTCCTCTTTCGTATCGTAGAAGAGCCGGATGGTCTCGCACCTGGCACCCCCTACGTGCTCACGGATCTTGAGCTTGCCTCACGTCTCTCGTTCTTTCTCTGGAGCAGTATCCCGGATGAGGAACTCCTGGACACCGCCATCCGCGGGGAGCTCACAGACCCCGCGGTCCTCAGGACTCAGACCCGGCGTATGCTGGCGGACCCCAAGGCCGATGCGCTCGTCACCAATTTCGCGGGACAATGGCTGGGACTCCGAAATGCCGCGGCCGTGCAGCCCGATGAAGACCTGTTCCCTGATTTTGGTGAAGATCTGCGACAAGGTTTCCGACGCGAAACCGAGCTGTTGTTTTCCACGATCCTGCGTGAAGACCGCAGCGTCGTCGAGCTGTTATCGGCCAACTACACGTTTCTCAACGAGCGACTCGCTCGACACTACGGAATCCCGAACGTGCGGGGCAGCCGGTTCCGTCGTGTCACCGTCAATGATCCAGCTCGGGGCGGTTTGCTCGGCCACGGCAGTATCTTGACGGTCACCTCCCACGCTAATCGCACGTCACCCGTCGTCCGTGGAAAGTGGGTGCTTGAGAACATTCTCGGCACACCGCCCCCACCGCCCCCACCGGATGTGCCCGCGCTCGAAGAGACCACAACCGGAAAGACGCTCACCATGCGGGAAGCTATGGAACAGCATCGGGCAAACCCGGTCTGCGCGAGCTGTCACCGAGTCATGGACCCGCTGGGGCTCGCGCTCGAACCGTTCGATGCCATCGGACGCTGGCGTACGGCCAATGAATTGAAGGTGGAGATGGACCTGACCGGCGTGCTGCCTGATGGTACGCGGTTCGAAGGCCCCTCCGGTTTGAAGCAGGCGCTGCTGGCGCACCCGGACCGGTTCGTCACGACGGTGACCGAGAAGCTGATGACCTATGCTCTTGGGCGCGGCGTCGAATACTACGACGCGCCGGCCGTGCGGTCCATCACCCGCGCGGCCGCCAAGGATGAATATCGTCTAACGACCCTGATTCTCGGAGTTATCGAAAGCCCCCCATTTCGGATGAGGAGCACCCAGTCATGATGATCACCAAGATGTCACTGCCTCGCCGCACGTTCCTGCGCGGCATGGGAACCGCGCTGGCGCTGCCATTGCTTGACGCGATGGTGCCGGCCGCCACCGCACTGGCGAAGACAGCGGCACAACCGACCAAACGGTTGGGGTTCATCTACATCCCCAACGGGGCCAACATGGCGCAATGGACACCGACGACCGACGGCGCGCTCGAGCTGTCGCCAATCTTGAGCCCCCTGGCGCCGGTGAAGCAGCAGGTGGTCATCCCGACCGGTCTCGCCCATCGTCAAGCGGAAGCGTGGGGGGATGGTAACGGCGAACACTCCCGTGCTAGCGGGGTGTGGCTAAACGGTGTACATCCCAAGCGGACCGAGGGCGCTGATGTCCGCGCCGGTACGACCGTCGACCAGATCGCGGCCGCCAAACTGGGTCAAGACACGCCACTCCCCTCCCTCGAGATCTCCCTCGAGAACAGCTACGTCGTTGGCAACTGTGACAATGGATACAGTTGTGTGTATACGAACACGATCGCGTGGCGGACGCCGACCACGCCACTCCCGATGGAGCACAACCCCCGGGTCGTCTTCGAACGGCTCTTTGGTGAGGGTGGCACAACCAGCCAACGTCTTGCCCGGCTCGAGGAAGACCGGAGTATCCTCGACGCGGTGCGAGACGACATGGTGCGTCTCGAGAAACGCCTCGGTCCGTCGGATCGGGCGCGGGTCAATCAGTATCTGGACGCCGTCCGCGAAATCGAGCGACGCATTCAGCGAGTCGAGGCCCAGGCCGACGACGCGGCGTTGCCGGAGAATCTTGCCCGCCCGGTCGGTATCCCCGAGTCGTTCACCGAACACGCTCAACTGATGTTCGATCTTCAGGCACTTGCCTTTCAAGCGGACATTACACGTGTGTTCACCTATCTGATCGGTCGGGAACAGACCGCGCAGAGCTATCCGGAGGTTGGTGTCCCAGACGCCCATCACTCGGTGTCGCATCACCAGCTGGACCCCGCCAAGCTGGAGCAATACGCCAAGATCAACACCTATCATGTGGATCTATTGGCGGGCTTTTTGACACGACTCCAGTCGACCGAAGACGGCGATGGCTCACTCTTGGATCAGTCACTGATCCTCTATGGCGGTGGAATCAGCGACGGCGACCAACACTCCCATATCGACCTGCCGCTCATCCTTGCCGGTGGCGGGGGCGGACAGTTGCAGGGTGGACGGCACGTGCGGTATTCAACCGATACTCCGATGACCAACCTGCTCCTCGCGATGCTCGACAAAGCTGGGGTCGTGCACGCAGAGCAATTTGGCGATAGCACGGGCCGGCTCAACCTTGAGCCACTCAGCGTGTAGACGTTTTCGGCGAGGGCTGGATGCGCGATAGCGAGACGACTGTCATGACCCAGTTGCACAACGCGATCCCCGTGACCATCGCAGTGGCGATGCTGATAAGCCCCGACCACACCACGGCCCAGCCGGCCACCGTTCCGCTCATCGAGGCGGTAAAAGCCGGAGATGCGGTCACAGTCCGAGTGCTGTTGGAGAACGGTGCGCTTGTGTCCGATGCCGCGGTTGACGGGACCACCGCCCTCCATTGGGCCGCGCACCGTGACGCACTGGGTCTCGCCACCACCCTGCTTGAGGCGGGCGCCGACGTGAATGCGACCACACGGTATGGCGTGGCCCCCATCACGCTGGCGGCGACCAACGCCAACCCGGCGCTTCTCGGTGTGTTACTCGAAGCGGGCGCCGACCCGAACCAGGTGGCGGGCGACGGTGAGACGCCCCTGATGACGGTCGCTCGCGCCGGCGTGGTCGCGGCCATCGATGTATTGCTTGCGCATGGCGCTGCGATTGACGTCGTCGAAGGCTGGCGTGGCCAAACGGCACTCATGTGGGCCGCCTCCACCAACAATGCCGCCGCTGTGGCCACGCTCACACGGGGCGGAGCCGACTTACATGCGGTCTCCGAGGGTGGGTTCACACCGTTGCTGTTTGCGACCCGCGAAGGCAGTTTGGACGCGCTGGCCGCTCTGCTCCGCGCTGGAGCTAATCCGGACGACACCCTCCCCAACGGAACGAGCGCATTGGGTCTGGCCACCTACAACGCCCAATACGAAGCGGCGCAGCTGTTGCTCCAGGCCGGGGCCGACCCGAATGCCCGAGGACAAGGCTGGACCGCGTTACACCAAGTCGTCTGGACACGACGGCCGAATTTGGGTCGTAACCCGCCGTTCCCCGTGCCGCTGGGGCGTTTGGACGGTCTGGACATGGTGCAGGTGCTCGTCGCACATGGGGCGGACCCCAATTTGCCGCAAGAGCAAGAGCCGAGGGATGGTAACCGGAACATGCTCGACCGAACCGGTGCGACACCATTTCTCTTGGCGGCCAAAGCCGCCGACGTGCCAATGATGCAGCTACTCGCCGACCTCGGCGCCGATCCCACGCGACGGACGTTCAACGGAGCAACCCCGCTGATGTCCGCCGCCGGCGTGGGTATTTGGAAGATCGGGGAGAATCCCGGGACCAATGAAGAGGCGCTCGCCGCGGCTTCCCTAGCGTGGCAACTTGGCAACGACGTCAATGCGGCCGATGGAAACGGCGATACAGCGCTTCACGGCGCGGTCCATCGCGGTGCGGAAAGTCTCGTCCGCTTCCTCGTTGAGAAGGGGGCCAATCTAGACACCGTGAACAAGACGGGGTGGACGGCGTTGTCAATCGCACAGGGTGTGTTCTATCCAAATACGTTCAACCGTCATCCGAACATCGTCACGATTTTGGATGGTCTTGGCGCCGATCCCCGGACCGGCACGCGACGCCCGATGGACTTGGCGCCTTGGGAGCGTCAGGCGCTAGCCGCGAACTCTCCTCAGCCGTAATACGGCGGCTCCGCCGTCGTACCGCGGCTTCGCGTCACCAGGGACCCGATCACAGGTAACTTGATTATTGGTCAACCTATCGTGACCGGGTCCCAACATTGAAGATTCGTCACGCTCCTCCAACAAGACAAGGGCGTGTCGAGACGATAAATCTCCTTCACACGACCAGCCAACGATGAATACAGAGCAACACACATTTACGGCGGAAGTACAAGAACTGATGAACCTGATGGTTCACTCACTCTATTCCCAGAAGGACATTTTTCTACGAGAGCTGGTCTCGAACAGCTCCGATGCGTTGGACAAGCTCAGGGTAGAAGGACTCTCTGACCAGAGTCTCATTCCGGAGGGCGAGCTGGAGATCCGGCTCGAGCCCGACAAAGAAGGGCGGACGCTAACCATCTCCGATAACGGCATCGGTATGAGTCGCGAGGAAGTGATCCGCGACATCGGCACGATCGCCCGATCCGGGAGTCGTGAGTTCCTGACCGCCTTGAAGGCCAAACAGGCCGCCGAGGAGACCAGCGGCGACGCCACCACCGACCTCATCGGACAGTTTGGCGTCGGGTTCTATTCGACCTTCATGGTCGCGGATCGGGTGACCTTGACCACCCGAAAGGCCGGCGCCACGACCGCGACCGCCTGGGAGTCGACCGGCGATGGTACCTACAGCGTTGCCGACACGACACGCCCCACGGCCGGGACCACGGTTGTGCTGCACCTAAAACCGGTCGATGAGGAGGACGGGCGTCGGGACTACACCGAGACGCTCGTGCTCCAGGAGATCGTCAAGAAACACTCTGACTTTGTTGCTCATCCGATCCGGATGAAAGTCGAACGTCAGGAGCCGGTGCTCGACAACAACGGACAACCGGTGAAGGGGGTCCTTCCGAAAACGGTCATCGAAGACCAGACGCTGAACTCCATGAAAGCGATCTGGACCCGGTCCCGGAGTGAGGTCACCGACAACGAGTACAACGAGTTCTATCGTCACATCTCGCACGATTGGCACGAGCCGCTCGCCACGATCCCGGCGGCGATGGAAGGCACCTTCAACGCCCGTATCCTGTTGTTTATCCCTCACCAGGCCCCGTTCGACCTCTATCACCGAGAGCGCCTCGCCAAGGGTGTCCAGCTGTATGTGAAACGCGTGCACATCATGGACGACTGGAAGGCGCTGCTCCCCGAATGGCTGCGCTTTCTCAAGGGGGTCATCGACTGCGAAGACCTCTCGCTCAATGTCTCTCGGGAGATTCTCCAGCACGACCGACAGGTGAAATCGATCCGAAGCTTTGTGGTGAAGAAGACCCTGGACGCGATCGGGCGTCTTCCGAAGGACGAGCCGGAGACGATGCGGGCGCTCTGGCGCGAGTTTGGAGCTGTGCTCAAGGAGGGCTTGGCCTCGGACGACGAATATCGCGACAAGCTTCTCGACCTGGTGCTCTGTGCCACGACGCACGGTGAGGAGCTCACCACGCTGGCCGATTATGTCGAGCGCATGCAAGATGACCAGGAGCACATCTACTACCTCGGCGGAGACTCACTCGATGCGATCCGCAACTCACCGCATCTCGAATCATTCGCACGGAAGGGCATCGAGGTCCTGTTCTTTGCGGATCCGATCGACGAGTTCTGGCTCGGACGTGAGGTGCGCTACCAAGACAAGACGTTTGTCTCGGTCAGCAAGGGCGAGATTGATCTCTCCGAAGACGACACTGACGCGGATACCGACGACAAGATGGACCGGCCACAACTCGACGGGCTCCTCCAGACCCTTCGTACGCATCTTCAGGACCACATCAAGGACGTCCGGCTCTCGGGACGTCTGACCGACAGCCCTGCCTGTCTTGTCGGCGACAAAGACGACCTGAGCCCGCAACTCGAACAGATGATGAGACAGCTCGGTCAGGACCCACCCAAGACCAAGCGCATCCTTGAGGTAAACCCAAACCATCCATTCATCACGGAATTGGCGGCCATCTACTTGGAGAATGCCCAGTCGTCGCGGTTGAAGACCTATGCTCAGCTGCTACACGGGCAGGCCATCTTGGCGGAGGGTGGAACCCTACCCGACCCCAGCGCGTATAGTCAGATCGTCATGGAGGTCGCAAGCCACGCGTTGACAGCGAACAAATCGTGAGGACGTAACGATGAGACTGAGAACCGACTACATCGTCGTCGTGCCCCTGCTGATGCTGGCTGCCTGTGGCGGTCCGCCAGAACCCATCTCCGAGGAGGTCACGCCGGATGCCGTGTCCGCCCCACCACCCTACCGGGCGTTCGTGACCAACGAGGGCTCGGGTGATCTCACGGTCATCGCGGGTGACACGCACACAGTGCTCTCCGCCATTCCGTTGGGGAAACGACCACGAGGGATCAAGGTCGACCCAACCGGCGAACGTCTGTTTGTCGCGTTGAGTGGGTCACCGCCCGCGCCCCCCGGAGTCGATGAAAACACCCTCCCCCCGCCCGATCGGTCGGCGGATGGCATCGGGATCATCGACATTTCCGAGCAGCGGGTCGTCAATGTGCTTCACGCGGGCACCGACCCGGAACAGATCGCGGTCAGCGCGGATGGGACTCACGTATTTGTCGCCAATGAGGATGCCGCGCTCGCCAGTGTGGTCAACATCGAGACCGGTGAGGTCGTCGCCGAACTCCCGGTAGGCGATGAACCGGAGGGGGTAACCAGGAGCCCCGACGGGCGTTGGGTGTATGTGACCTCGGAGAACGACAATCAGGTCTCGGTCATCAATACCGAAGCGCTCGAAGTGGTCGCAGTCATCGACGTCGGCGCTCGTCCGCGGTCGTCGACGTTTTCGCCAGACAGCGCCCGGGCCTACGTGACCGCCGAGAACGGTGGCACCGTATCCGTGGTCGATACGACCGACCACTCTGTCATCGAAACCATCGAGCTAACCGGTGAGAACGTACGTCCCATGGACGTCAAGGTGTCACCCGATGGCTCGCGTCTCTATGTGTCCACTGGACGTGGACGCACGGTGGCCGTGGTCGACACGATGACCTATGAAGTCGTTGGATCGGTAGAAGTGGGTGCTCGCCCGTGGGGCATCGCGCTCACCTCCGACGGCCGGTATCTCTACACCGCGAATGGGCCGTCAAACGACGTGTCGGTGGTCGACACCGAGACGCTCACGGTTGTCGCCACCGTGCCCGCCGGCGAACGCCCCTGGGGCGTCGCGATCGTCGACACGCCGTGACCAGCCGGGGAAATCCTTCGAACCCAAGAGAGGTGTTCATGCGCGCATGGCAGAGATTCGGTTTGCTCACGTTGATCGTGTTGATCGCGAGCACCCTCGTGATTGCTGGTCGACAGCGTCCAACCTTCACACGTGAACAAGAGGTACGTCTCCAGATTCGCGAAGTGATGGACGGGCTGTATGTCATCCCGGGATTCGATGGTGGGCAGTCGGGTGGCAATGTCGCGGTGCGAATCACGGACGAGGGGGTCATCATCGTCGACAACAAGTTCCCCTACAGCTTTGATTTCATCACCGAGCAAGTCGCGAGCGTGACCGACCAGCCGATCAAATATGTCCTCAACACGCACCACCACGGAGACCACGCCGGGAGCAATGCCGATTTCATGCAGTCGGCCGACGTGATCGCGCACAAGAACGCCCGCGCCAATATCGTACGGAACAACCAAACGGGCGCGCCCCGGGTGATCTTCGCCGACGAGACCGCGGTATTCCTCGGCGGAGCCGAAGCCCAAGCCCACCATTTTGGTCGAGGCCATACGAACGGCGACGCGGTGATCTACTTCCCAGATCTCCGTACGATTCACACTGGTGATCTTTTTATCTATGGCGAACGGCTCGACGGCAGCACACTCGCGCCGTTCTGGGATTATGGCAACGGGGGAAGCGCCACTGAATGGCCGGCCACCCTGACGCGCGTGTTGGCCCTCGACTTCGACACCGTGATTCCTGGACACGGACCGATCCTTGGCAAGAACAACGTCCGCACCTTTCGCGACAACATCGAGACCCTGCTCGACCGCGTCCGCACGGAGATCAATAGCGGCGCGACACGTGGCGACATCGCGTCTCGGGTGGATACCAACGACCTCGGCTGGCCTCTCGCCCCGGTGCGGCTCGAAGGCGTGTATGACGAGCTAACCGGCGCCGATTGACATCGGACGCCGATGCTGCGGGCCACATCCACCCGACGTAGTCTCTCCCTACACCGAGGAGCCGATCTCATGGCCTGTCTCCGTCGCATACGACCCATCGTGACGACGACATACGTTGTCCTCGTAGGTCTGAGTCTCGGTATCGGTGCCGACACGATCCACGCCCAGCAACGCCCCGAACCAGCCTGGTCTGCAGTGGAGTCTGAAACCCTACAGCACTTTCAAGAGCTGTTGCGTTTCGACACGAGTGACCCGCCGGGCCGGGAATTGCCCGCCGCCACCTATGTGCAAACCGTCCTTGAGCGGGAAGGCATCGCGGTGGACGTATTCGCGCTGGAAGCGGAGCGCCCCAATGTGGTGGCGCGGTTGCGTGGTAACGGGAGCAGGGACCCTCTACTGCTCATGGCCCACACGGACGTCGTCAACGTCGACCCGGCCAAGTGGACGTTCCCTCCGTTCAGCGCAACGCGTCACGAGGGGTATGTGTATGGTCGCGGCACCGTCGACGACAAGGACAACCTCGCGGCTAGTCTCATGGTGATGTTGTTGCTCAAGCGATTGGACATTCCGCTTGACCGCGATGTCATTTTCTTGGCCGAGGCCGGGGAAGAAGGCTCGACCCGTGTCGGGATCGAGTTCATGGTCAATCAGCATTTTTCTGCCATCGAGGCGGAGTATTGTCTCGCCGAAGGTGGGGGCGTCAGCCGGCTCGAGGGGGAGGCCAAGTATGCGGTCGTGCAAACCCTCGAGAAGATCCCACGAGCGATCGAGCTGACTGCGCGTGGTGTCGCCGGTCATGGCTCGGTGCCGCTACGGTCCAACTCGATCGTACATCTCGCGAAGGCGATCGCGGCGGTCGCGGACTGGCGGACCCCCATCCGGCTCAACGAAACCACCGCATCGTATTTCCGCCGACTCGCACGCATATCGGCACCTGAGGCGGCGGCGCGGTATCGCAGCATCGTCGAGACGAATACCGCCACGGCCCTAGCGGCCGACGACTACTTTCTGGAGTACGAGCCTCGTCACGCGTCGATGCTGCGCACCTCCATCTCTCCAAATCTCGCCACGGGCGGATACCGCATCAACGTCATACCAGCCGAGGCCACCGCGATGCTCGATGTGCGCCAGCTTCCCGATGAGGACCCCACCGCGTTTCTCGAAGCCGTCCGGCAAGTGATTGACGACCCCGCCGTTGATGTTCGGTACGCGCCACGCGATGTGCGACCGATCGCCGACAACGGGCCACTCGACTCGCAGGCCTTTGAGGCGATACAGACCGGAATCGCCACGCACTATGCCGTTTCGACCCTCCCTACGATGAGCACAGGCGCGACCGACATGGCCTATCTTCGGGCACGGAACATCCGCTGCTATGGCATCGGGCCAGCGACCGACCGCGAAGACGCCGCGCTCGGATTCGGCGCCCACAGCGATCAGGAGCGAATCCTCGAGGTGGAGCTTCACAAATTCGTGCGCTTCTACTGGGACGTCGTGCTCGAGTTGGCCGCGTCCCGCTGAGTCCCACCTGCCATTGTGCGTGGCACACGGGCGCGCCCGACTACTGTGTCATACACAATAGACCGACCTTCGTGAGACTGAGATGGCCCCCGGTCGCGGCGTGGGGTGCTCGAGTTCTGTCTCCTCGGGGTCCTGGCCGACGGCGCCAGCTGTGGATACGAGATCATCACCACCCTGAACACCCTTGGTCCGCTCGCGGCCGTGCCACCACCGTCTACCCGTTACGTCGCCGGCTAAAAGTCGATGGACGGCTCGAGGCGTTTACCGCAGAATCGCCCACCGGACCGCCACGTCAGTATTACTGGCTCACGCCCTATGGCAAACGACGCCGGCTGAAACTCGAACAGGAGTGAACGGAAATGGTTCAGATCGTCGGACAGCTGTTACGGGGCGGCGGCGCGGTGTGAAACACGGACACCCGACCGCGCCCGTGTGAGGCCGCGGCCTCGTCGAGCACGCGTTCTGCTCTCACCAAACGCGCTCCTCAGCTCACGAACGTCAGAAGATAGAAGATCCCTGTCCCCCCCAACAGGACGATACCGACCCATGAGAACGCCAGCATGGCGCGACCCGGACGATGTTCTTCTGGCATCTCCTTGGAGGTCACCGCGCACAGGTTGAGATACCCCAACACGGGGCCGGTCAGGAAGGCGAGGGTTGTCGCGAAGTCGATCATAGTCGTGAGGTTCCCGATAAAGAGCCCCATCACCACCAATGTCAAGACCACGAGCGCAGTCAAACTCCACCAGTAGACTGGGCCACACGGCTCGGGCGCGACGACCGGAACCCCCTTTGACCGGAGCACGCGAATCGAGCGTTCGATCGCACGTGGACCACCATCGAGCACGGTGAGTGTCGTCGAAAGCATGGTGGTCACCACGGCAACGAGCACGATCGGGCGCATCCAGGCCCCCAACGTTGCCGAATACAGATCAACCAGTTGGGTGGAGAACAAGGTCCCCTCCGGCGCAAACGTCGCCCCTGACCCAAACATGACCGCCGCGCCGAGAAGAACAAAGGCGAAGGCGAGCACCGCGGTCCCGAGATAGCCCACAAGGAAGTCCTTCCGCGCCGTTTCCACCGTGCACCGCTGGCCGGAGGCGTCGTTCTTGGCGAGTGTCCAGAGCGAGCTCCACACCGAGATATCGATGGCCGATGGCATCCATCCGGCCAGCGCCAGAAGAAACACGAAGGGCACCGCGGTCCCCACCATCTCCGCGGGCCACACCGCCAGCGTTGCGAAATCGGCGCGCGGAACGCTCACCGCAGCGGCCAGCAGGGTCGACACACTGAGCAGAAGAACGATGCCCTTGACGGACAGATCCAGCCCTCGAAACCTGCCCCACCAGAGCAAAGCCACGCCCGGTGCCATCACGATGGCCGCCAGCACGGCAAGGGGCCAGGTCAAACCGAAGCTGAAGCCGACGAGATACGCCGTGAACATCACGATGGCCGACTGCACGACGCCATTTGTCAGTACCGTGATGACCAGATAGAGCCAGAGGGCCCAGCGACCGATCCGCGCATACCCTTCGACGAGACTCTCTCCGGTCGCCGCCGCATAGCGTGGTCCGTATTCGAAGAACGGATACTTGAGCACGAGCGCCGCCAAGATGACACCGGCCAGACCAAACCCGGCGGACGCTCCCGCCCGAGTCGATTGCACGAGATGTGAGACCCCGATAGCCGTCGCCGCCCACAACACGCCGGGGCCAAAGAAGGTCCACAGCTGGCTCGGAGCGGTGGCCGGCGGCGCAATTTCACGACTACTCACGTTTGTCCCTCTAGGACCCGCTCGATCGGCAGGGTTCGAATCCGGCGCCCGGTCGCCGCGGTGACCGCATTGGCGACGGCCGGCGCCACCGGTGGCACACCGGGCTCACCGACACCGGTCGGGTCATCGGAGCTCGGCAGCATCACGACGTCGACCTGCGGCATCTCGTCGAACCGAAGCATCTCAAAGTCGTGGAAGTTGCTTTGCTCCACCTGACCGGCTCGATAGGAGATCCGCTGTTTGAGCGCCGCCGACAACCCGAACACGACGCTGCTCTCCATCTGCGCTTTCACGATGTCGGGGTTGATGACCCGTCCACAGTCCACCGCACACACCACGCGATGCACCCGCAGGTTCCCGTCGGTCACCGACACCTCGGCAACCTGCGCGACATATGACTCAAACGAATGATGTTGGGCGATCCCGCGAAAACGTCCTGATGACAGCGGGCGGCCCCAGCCGGCCGCAGTGGCCGCCGCCACCAGCACCTTCCGATGTCGGGGCGCGCGCCGCAACAACTGGTGACGATACAGAAACGGGTCCTGACCGCTGGCAACGGCCAGTTCGTCGATAAAGCTCTCCACGGCAAAAGCCGTGTGGGAGTGCCCCACCGAGCGCCAGAACCCGATTGGCACCCCCGCCTCGTGCCGAGCCAGCTCCACCCGAAGATTCTCGATATCGTAAGGTGTGTCGCTGGCCCCTTCCGTCGAAGTGGGGTCAGCCACCCAGTCGCCCTCAAACGCCCGCTCAGCGACCCCCCCCAGCTGACGGTTGACTGATGCCGGCACCGCGTCCGGAGTCATAGCGGGCATCCAGCTGGGGATAATCCCCGCGAGCAGAGATGGCGCGGCCACTCGATGATGCCAGGCCCGGGGCTGTCCATCCGCCGCCAGTACCGCGCGGAGCAAATGCCGGGTCTGCGGACGATACATGCTGTGTCGCATGTCGTCTTCGCGAGACCACACGACCTTGACCGGTCGCGACACCTGCCGGGCCACCTCTACCGCTTCGAGCACATAGTCGGCGGCCAAGCGACGACCAAAGCCGCCGCCCAGCCACGTGGTATGCACTACAACCCTGTCTCGAGGCAGACCAAGCGTTGACGAAACGACCTCTCGGGCCAGCCCCGGTGCCTGGGTGGGCGCCCAGACCTCGCAACGGTCGTCTTTCACCGACGCCGTGCAGTTCTGTGGTTCCATCGGTGCGTGCGCAAGATGCGGCAGATCGTAAACCGCTTCCAGATAGTTGCCGGCCGCCTCGTTGAGCACGGCCTCCGCATTGCCATCGTTCCGCACCGGTCGCCCCGGGAGAGCCGCAAGCCGGCGAAGCTGTTCCGTCATCGACGGCGTGTCGATATCTCGACGCCCGCTTTCCCATCGGACGTTGACCTCGGCCGCGGCCGACCGCGCTTGCCAAGAGCGCTCGGCCACGACCGCCACCCCGGTTGAGATCTGGACAACCGCGACCACCCCCGGTCTCCGGGTCGCCGCCCGGGCATCGAATGACACCACCCGAGCCCCGATCTCCGGCGAACGCACGACCACGGCGTATAGAAGCCCAGGCAGCGTCACGTCGATCCCAAACACACCTGAACCGTCTACCTTCGGGGGGGCGTCGACTCGATTCACCGGGGTCCCGATGATGACATGGGCCAATGGAGGTTTCAGCGCGGGAGCCGCGATCGGCTGCGTGGCCGCGCGTCGCGTCAGAGAGCCATATGACCGACTTCGCCCGGATGCGTCATGATGCACCGCTCCGTCTCGCGGCGTGCACTCGGCCAGCGGCACCCCCCAGGCATCGGCGGCCCCGGCTCTGAGCATCTCGCGCGCCACGGCCCCCGCGTAACGGAGCCGCTCCCACGATGTGCGCACACTTGAGCTCCCGCCGGTCATCTGGAGTCTGAACTCCGGATGGTCGTATCGACGGTCCGCCACGGCATGTTCAACCTCGAGCCAGGCCGGGTCCACCTCGAGCTCCTCGGCAATGAGCATGGCGTGCGAGGTGGTCGTGCCCTGCCCCATTTCGACCCGGTCGAGCGTGAGCACGATCCGGTCGTCGGGATAAATGGCGAGCCACGCACTGGGTCGAAAAATACCGGTGCTCGCCTCCGTCGCACGGATCTTTTGGTGACGCCGGACGCGAGCGATCATCGGACCGACGGTGACGGCCAGCACGAGCGCCCCGCTCCCCGCGACCGCGGTTTGAAGAAACCAACGGCGCGGTGGCTTCTGGTCCAGCGACCGCGTCACGCCTTCCCCCGCTGAAGCTCTGCCGCCGCGCGATGAATGGCGCGCCGAATACGCAGGTAGGTGCCACACCGACAGATATTGCCGCGCATGGCCGCGTCGATCTCGGCGTCAGTCGGACTCGGATTCTGCGCCAGCAGGGCGGCGGCCGACATCAGTTGCCCCGACTGGCAGTAGCCACACTGGGGAACGTTTTCTTCCAGCCACGCCCGCTGAAGGGGGTGCGACCTGTCGTGACTCAGTGATTCGACCGTGTGGACGGTTGCCCCCTCTACCGCTCGCAGTGGCGTCGAGCAAGAACGGATGGCCCGACCATCGAGATGCACCGTACACGCACCACACAACGAGCGCCCACATCCGAACTTGGTCCCGGTCAGACCGGCCGACTCTCGGATGACCCAGAGCAGTGGGGTATCACCATCGTCGTCAAGTGACACCACTTCGTCGTTGAGCCGAAACGTAATCGCCATCGTCGCGTTGGGTTCGCGCCAGGCCAAGAGGCCTCACACCGCCAGCCGAGTCACGGCGTGGTGTCGCGTGCAGCCGCCTCCTCAAGACGAGCATTTCGCAAGATATTGACGAGACCGTAGTTCCCTTCGTGACAGGCGTATTCGAACATCGACTGCTCGGTCTTTTGCATCGGAAACATAACGGTCCAAGGCGCCTGCCACGTCGCTGGATCCTCGGCGGTGATCTCGTAATTGATCGTCGATGGCCCCACGCGTCTAAACCGCTCAACCAGACGTACCGCGTCTGTCGCCCCGCGAAAGGCGCCGTTATTCGTATAGCTCGTCGATTCGACCACCAGTGTATCGCCCTCCCAGTGTCCACGGGCCTCACCATGCCACTGCGATATCCCCGACGAGGGACGACCATCGAGGGGAACGACCCGTACGTCATGCACCATCTCGGACACGATCACCACTAGATCAGGTGTTTGCAGTATCTGATAGTTGTTGTTGTAGGCACCCGGAAGCCTTGGTGTACCGAAACTGAGACAACGCTCACTGAGCCCACGATATTCGGCCGCGTCGGCCGGATGCGCACGGCGCCGTTCGGCGCGCAGCGCGTTTCGCTGCCGGGCCTTGCCCGTAAGGTCGGGTATCCGACCATCCGGGGGATCCACGATAAGCGACGTACGTTTGTCGTCGGTCAACGTCTTCCCGTAGTCAAGCCACCATTTCGCATGCACACTCGGAGCGAGGTCATAGTCGGCCTGCACCTCGAGCTGACGGGCCGTGTAGGCCGCAGCCTCCTCGTCAGTCATCACCGCCTTGCCCGCGAACTCGCTGGGTCGCTGCAATGGGGTCATTGTGCGGTAGTCCCACACACCCTGGAGGTCCGGAGCCCCCCACGCCGTCCGCGGAATCGCCCACGGTTCGTCGAGCTCAAGTTTTTCTGGAGTCTGAGCCTCTGCGAGCCCGGTCACGCAAGCTGCTACCCAAACACCTGTCACCACGCGTCGTTGCCACTCCAAAGCGCCTGTGCGCATCTACTCCCCCTCTCGCCATCTCCCAGGGCCCACTGTATGCAGGTGAATCAAATTTTCTCGATCCCTGCAGAGATGTTAGTCCCCCGCGTAGCGGCCCCATTGAACAACGCGTACTAGTGAAGCCCCCCTGATACTCGGCGGTGTAAGACGGCGTTTCACTGGTAGCCCACGGAAAACCACGAACTGTTTGTGTCCTGTCGCTGCCATCGACCGACGGTCTCATCGTCAACTCCTTGGCATGACATGAGACACGATAGCACCCACGCTACCGATGTCGCCAACCGGGCATCCTCTCTGCACGCGGTTGAACTGCGTCCGTCTGGACGCCATAATCGTTTCTGAATCCACACTCAGTCGTCAGGAGCCCGTATGCGCACATTCGCCCTCGTCATCGTCGCTCTGTCGATTCTGTCCGTGGCGACCGCCGCCCAGGACGCTCCACGGGCAACTGATGTCACCTCGGCCGAGATCCAGAAGTTCATCAATGCACTACCCCACGATGCCGTCAGCGACCGACCGATCAGAGTCGTCGAGGTGACAGGCGACTATCGTGTCGGTGTCTACGGTGTGTTCCGCCCCAAGGAACCGCTTGGTGGCGCCAACCTGCACCAGGTGAACACGACCGAGATCTACTACATGGTCGAGGGAGTCGGCACGCTTGTCACTGGCGGAGAGCTGATCGACCCGACCCAAGCGGCCAATAGCACGAGTGTTCGCGGCAATGGGATCAGCGGTGGGGTATCTCGACGCGTCACCAAGGGCGACGTGGTCATCATCCCGGGGCACACGCCACACTGGTGGGGTGAGCTGGAGACCGACATCGAGTATCTCATCTTCAGACCGGACCCGGACAATCGGCTACCACTCAGATAGGTGTCCAACCAAACCGCGTAGGATAACGGCGCGGCGGGTCCGAACAGACGGCCGCCGGAGCTCAGCTCGCGCATTTCCTGCGCTTCACAAACAGAGGAAACACGATGCCACGATACGTAATCGAACGCGATATCCCGGAAATCGGGTCAGCTGGGCGTGACGCCCTGCGCGCAGCGGCAGAGAAGTCCAACGGTGTATTGGCCGCCATGAAGGCCGAACAGAAGAATATCCAGTGGGAACACTCCTATGTGGCGGCCAACAAGACATTCTGTATCTATATCGCCGACGACGAAGCGCTGGTTCAGGAGCACGCTACGCGCAGCGGCTTTCCCGCCACGAAGGTCACAGGCATTCGGCGGATGATCGATCCGGTAACGGCGGAGGATCGTTAGTCGGGTCGCGTTCGCACCCCACTCCCGGGCCCCCTGCCCTGCCACCGGTGCGGCAAAGCGGTGGCAGGGCAGACAGCTCAGCCGATCGCTCACGAGATCCTCAGCACGCCGAGAAAACTCGGCTCATGCTCCTCGCACCCCTTCTGATCAACCGAAAGGGCAAGCACCGCGAGCGCCTCGAGAACGCTCGGCGCGCTGGCCTTGTTCGACTCCGGGTAAACGGCGCGGTCAAGACGACCGAGGACGTCACCGCGCTGGACAGCCGGCGTAAACACACGGTGGAGGCGCGGTCGTCGACCACTGACCGTCAAGAGGGACGCGGGGGCTCGGATCACCGACTCGGTCGAAATAGCGTTCCGAGTAGTCCCACGTCACGCTCGGTCCAATTCGAGAGCGGGAAGACACGTTCTTTGGCGCGAGATTTCTCCTCGTCGCGTCGAGCTCCCCCAAAGGCGGCGTCAAAGCCCCATTTGTCCAAGGCCTGCTTGCGCGCGTCGGTCTTCATCAACTCGGTGTGCTTCTCGCTGTCGTCTAGCGGATGAATGTTCTGTTTGCGACCCTTGTCGTTGATGTAGACAAGCACATCCAATCCGACTTCGCGGCGCGCGTAGTCCTCACGAAAATCGTTCATCTCGCGGAATTTCCACGTGGTATCAACGTGCAGCAAAGGAAACGGAGGCTTAACCGGATAGAACGCCCCCTGCGCGAGGCGGACCATAACCGACGAGTCTTTGCCGATCGAATACAGCATCACCGGGTTGTGGAACTCGGCCGTCACTTCGAGAATGACGTGGACGCTTTGATTCGAGCGTCTTCAGATGGGTGAGGTTGTAGGCGGACATTCAGTGGGGTCGGACATCCGTCGTCATTTTGCAGGTCGGGTCGAAACTCCAGGCTAGTCGATCAACCTCGCTAGAGATTCTAGGCCGCTCATCTCCATGAGACTGCCGCGGGACCCAAGTTCCGTAAACGCCCCCGGGCCCGCCCACCAATAAAGCAATCTCCAAACCCTTGCCCCGCGCGTCGGCATTCCCGACGCCAAAACTGAGAGTTGGGAGCCAATTGACAAGATCCCCACATACCGACACACTGACCCGGTTCGATGGACACCAGAAACGCAGGCCGCAGCAGGAGGCAATCACAGATCATGGGGCTGTATGTGTGCGGACAGGCAAGAGACAAAACGCGCGGTCGAGAACGAGGCGAACCCCATATGACCACGGTCTGGGTACTCGGGGTCGTCGGCATCATGATCACCGCGCCGATGATGACCGCCCAGGACCATGCCGGTCAGTATGAACAAGCGGACATCGAGTTTGGCGCCCGTCTCTACGACGCGAACTGCGTGCGTTGTCACGCTGAAACAGGCGATGCCGTGGCGGGTGTCGATCTCGCCAGCGGTACTTACAGCCGGGCCGATTCCGACTTCGAGCTGATGGGGTTGATGCGGGCTGGAATTCCGGGAACGGCCATGCCACCGAATGAGTTCTCGAGCGCCGAGCTGACCGGGCTCGTCTCCTACTTGCGGACGATGCGAGACATCGACTTAAACGCGGTCACCGTGGGTGACGAGGCACGCGGCCGGACCTTGTTCACCGGCAAGGGCGCCTGTGCGTCGTGTCATCGGGTCGCCGGCGAAGGCCCTCGTACAGCCCCGGATCTCAGTGACATTGGAGCTCTGCGAACTGCCGCGAACCTCCAGGCGTCCTTGCTAAACCCAACCGAGTCAATGCTCCCGATCAACCGGCCGGTCCGGGCGATCCTCGCCGACGGCACGGTCCTGAACGGCCGCCGGCTCAACGAGGACACCTACACCATCCAGCTCATCGATCAAGACGAGCGGCTCCGCTCGCTGGAGAAAGCCGACCTCCAAGAGTTGACGGCCGTTAATGAGTCGCCGATGCCAGCCACTGCCGACGTGCTCGACGAACAGGAAGTCGCCGACGTACTCGCCTATCTGTTGTCGTTGAAGGGACTGTGATGGTCATGACACGAAAAATCCTCGTCACACTCGCACTCCTGTCTTGGCTGCCGGCGACCGCCGCGGCACAGGTCACCTTCGAACGCTTACTCAACGCCGCCGACGAGCCACACAACTGGCTGACCTACTCCGGCACCTATTCCAGCAACCGTCACACGACACTCGACCAAATCGCACCTGACAACCTCGACCAGCTCGAGCTGTCTTGGGTGTTCCAGGCAAACAATCTCGAGCCATTCCAGGCGACACCACTCGTTGTCGACGGCATCATGTATCTCACTGAGCCGGTGAACACCGTGGTCGCGCTCGACGCCAAACGGGGCAGCGTGTTCTGGACCTACGAGCACACACCCTCCCGAGATGCCCGCCCATGCTGTGGCGCGGTTAATCGGGGGGTCGCGATCCTCAACAACACACTGTTCATGGCCACCGTCGACGGCTACCTCATTGCCATCGACGCGATCGGGGGCAAGCCGTTATGGAAGACCACCGTGGCGGATCCGACCGAGGGCTACGCGCTCACCCTCGCGCCACTCGTGATCAAGGACAAAGTCATCGTGGGGGTGGCCGGTGGCGAGTTTGGAATCAGGGGCTACATCGACGCGTATGACGCGGGAACCGGTGAACAGGCCTGGCGTTTCTACACCATTCCTGGTCCTGGAGAGCCCGGTCACGAAACGTGGGAGAACGACGCCTGGATGACCGGTGGCGCGCCGGCGTGGCTCACCGGGTCGTATGACCCCGACCTGGACCTCACCTACTGGGGAATCGGAAATCCTGGTCCCGACTGGAACCCGTCGCAACGACCGGGCGACAACCTCTACTCCGACTCGGTCGTGGCCCTCGATCCGGATACCGGTGAGCTCAAGTGGTATTTCCAGTTCACGCCGAACGACCCGTATGACTACGACTCGGTCCAGATTCCGGTGCTGATCGACGCACCTGACGGCAACGGCGGGACGTTGAAGCTCATGCTGTGGGCCAATCGCAACGGTTTCTTCTACGTGCTCGACCGCGAGAGTGGGCGGTTCCTCAACGGCACCAACTTCGTGCCGGTGAACTGGGCCAGCGGACTCGACGACAGCGGACGGCCCGTTCAGACGCCACAGCCTCCCGGCGCGACGACGTTTCCGGGCGTGCAGGGTGGCACCAACTGGTATTCACCCTCCTACAGCCCCGAGACCGGTCTGTTCTATGTATCGGCCTGGGAATCGTATGGGTCGGTGTTCGAAGTCGCGGAGCAGGAGTATCAAGCGGGGCGGGTGTTCCTCGGGGGACGACCGGCCAATCCATTCGGTGCCGGCGCCAACGTGCCGAGCCTACGCCGAGGTCACATCAACAACTGGACCGATGCCGCCGGTGGGGGCGCGGTGATCGCCATCGACCCGCGGACAGGTGAACAGCGTTGGCGGACGGCCATGACCGACGTCACCAGTAGCGGCATCCTGACCAGCGCGTCGAACCTGCTCTTCACAGGAAACCGTGAAGGCCACTTCCACGCTCTGAACTCCGAGACCGGCGACGTGTTGTGGCGGAAAACACTGGGCGGAATGATCGCCAACGGCCCGATGAGCTACATGGTCGACGGCAAGCAATTTGTCGCCGTGGCGGCTGGGCATTCGCTCTTCGTGTTCGCGTTGGCCGACACGCAGTAGCGACGAGTGCCAGGGAGGCGCGGTTGCCGACGCGTCGCGCACGACGACACCCGCGGACGGCCCCCTGGGCTGGCCCCAAAGTCAGTCCCTCAATGCGGCTGCGCGGCTTCGAGATACTGCCATACCGGTTGTTGGGTCCCTGCACCAACGCGTGTCACCGATGACGGCGTGCCTCGTCTTCGTGCCCTGAGCCTCCGCCTCGTGCTCGAGCCAAAGGGCGTCAATCACATCGCTGGCTCTCTGAAGGACGACCTGATCTGATTCGGGTGGCCCGAAGTAGGTCTCCACCAGCTCCTGGCACCGGAGGATCTCGTGAAAGTGGGTCAGGTCGATACCGTAGAATCACGTAGCGCGCCACACGGTATGACGGCTCCAGGGGAGACGGGGTCCCCCGGGACGAGTCGTGCGAGCCGACGCTCAATCCCGAATGCCGCGTACAAACACGACCGGGAGAACACTATCGTCCAGGCGTCTCCGCGGCGGCGGCCTGATTCTCGAGCGCGCGATGAATCTCGAGAATGTGGCGAATGTCGTGATTTCCCTCGTGGCACGCATACTCGTACATTGGCCCGTCGGTCTTCGCCATCGGAACCTCCGCACTCCAGCGACTGATCCAGGTGGTTGGGTCAGTCACCGTGAACTCGTAGTGAATCTTGTCGGCGGCCACACGTGTGAAACGTTCCACGACGTGGAGGGTTCCAGTCGACCCACGATAGCGTCGCCGGTCGGCGTAGTTTGTGGTTTCAACCACCAACGTATCCCCTTCCCACCGGCCGCGTGAGTCCCCGGGAAAATGACGGATCTTGTCGGAGAGACGCGGGCGCCCATCCAAGGGGATGATACGCGGGGCGTTGGCGGCCAGTTCACTGAAGATGACGATGTGGTCTGACGTCTGAAAGATCTGGTGCACATCGTTGTAGGAGGGTGGCAGCATTGGCGGCCCCTCGTGTGACCACGCGATACATCGCTCCGACCAGGGCCGGTCAAGGTGGCTGTCAAACGCACTCAGCTGCCGTGCCGCGTCCGCCTCTGCGGCCAGCCGCGCGGCCGCAGCAGGAGTCAGGGCGGGAAACCGACCGTCGAGGGGATACGTGACGAGCGACGTGCGACGACTCGACAGCCCCTTTGGTATCAGCGTCCTCAACCAGATCTCGTTGTCGTAGTGAATGTGATGCCGTTCGTTGGGCGTTCGGTTCCCCTGAACCCTGTATCGCTCTATTTCGTCTCGGTCGGCGATTTCGAGAATCTCGCGCGCCGAGGGGTCAACGCCATCGGCGGTGAGCGTCTGCTGTAGGGAGGCCGTCTCTTCTTCCGTGAAGAACTCCTTCCCCGCCAGGTGCTCCGGGCGTTCGACCGGGGTGAAAGTCTGGGTTGTCCAGTACCCCTGCAGATCTGGGCGACCGTCCGGAGTCCGAGACAGTGTCCACGTTGCCTTCTCGTCCCTGTCGCGGCCGGGCTGGCCTTCCGCGAGGGCGTCCGGCACTCCGGAGACGATACCCATCACCGTCACGACCGCAGCCAAACTCATGTGGTGCATCGAAGCCCCCCCCCCAAACCAAACCACCGATGATCGAAGGTGTCCATGATCGTCTACCCTGCCCCGCTTTTCAAACCATCGGTTGGGACACAATGGTCAGCAACATGAGCACATCTGTCCTTTCGGCCATCCGCCAGTTACTTGAGCACCATGGCAAGCCGTTCAAAGAGCTTCACCATCCCCCCACGAAGACATCGGAAGACTCCGCGCGGGTGCGGGGCGAGCCCCTGGCCATTGGCGGTAAGACATTGCTGATGAAGGTTGACCAAGATTTCGCACTCTTTGTCATCAGTGCAGCCGAGCGGATCGACTCGGCCGCGCTGCGCCGAGCCCTCGGCGTGCGAAAGCTGCGGTTTGCCACCGCCGACGAGCTCCACGCGAGCACGGGTCTGCTGTCAGGCGATGTGCCGCCGTTCGGAGACCCGATCTTGCCGTTCCCGCTTCACGCCGACGACTCCGTATTCGAGAACGAGCGGATTGCGTTCAACGCCGGATCGCTGACCGATTCGATCATCATGACGGTGGCCGATTGGGAGGGTGTCGCACACCCGCGGCGTCTCCGGTTCTCAGCGAGAGACAACAAGGGGCGGACGTGAGCAGAGCAGACCGACGGATCTTCTTGGGCGGCACCGCAATGAATGACTAGGGCGAAGACGACCGCCTGAAGACGTCGCGAGCTATTCCGACAAGGACGGAGTGCTTGGTGCACCCGGAGCAGGCGGAATCGATGTGGTGGTGAACCGCGGCGAGGAACCGGGGACCTGGGTGCCTGTTCCCTGATGATATGGCGCCATGAGCACCGCCCCCAGATGCCCCGTACTCGCGCGTGAACTACCGACCGCTCGTCGCCTCGGAGACGCGAATCACGCGAGTGGGCCCATTCCTCCGATCGTTGCGGGATCAGGCACCCGACCGGTCGGTCGTCAACCTCGGCTGCGGGATCGGAGAGCAGGTCGCCTTCTTTGCCACGGAAAGGACCCAGGCTATCAGGCTGGACGATGGTCTCCGCGGGGAAAGACGACAAGAAGGCGGCCCACGGACGTTGACCGTACCCCTTCGGCAAGACATGAGGAGGGCGGATACCGGGCCAAAGAGGAACGCCAGCAAGACGGGACGCCTAGACTGCCAGCTTGGGCACTTTATGTTGGTCAGGGTTCTTAGTGAGGATGCGCCGCCAGATGCTGGCGCAGCAGATCCTTGCCGTAGTCGTTCCCGTTGGGTGTCCGCACCACGACATGGATGTGCGCTCGGGTGGGCCGATCCGGGGGATAGAGTCGGCGGGTCCCGATTGGCCGCTGGTGGTCGAACTCGACGAGCAGAACCGGGCTGTGAATACGGTAGTAGAACGGGTCGTCATCCGATGTTCCACCCGACCAGGCGAAGTAGGTATCGTTCAGAGACTCGGCGACGTCACTCATGCGAACACGCGCATGA
>JAYZGM010000165.1:0-15860 GCA_036336225.1 Acidobacteriota bacterium
TCCCGCAACGCTTCATCCTGTCGTCGGAGTGTCCGGACATGAAGAGGACGACAGGAAGGTCTGGGCGGTCCATGCGGATGTCACGCGCGACCTCGGGGCCGCTGGCCCCCGGCATGATCACGTCGCTCAGCAGCAGATCGACCTCTGGGTGGCACTTGGCGAGTCTCGTTGCTTCTGCCGTGGACTTGGCCTCCAGGACGTCGTATCCGTGGCGTTTCAAGATCCGGACGGTGACCTCTCGGACGGCTTGGTTATCCTCGAGGACCAGGATGGTTTCTCGGCCCGGCGTCGGTGATGTCGTGACGGCCTTTCTCGGGGCCGGGCCCGTGTCGCCCACCGGGTAGGGAATGTCGATCGTGAATACGGATCCCTCACCGAGGATGCTCACGACCGAAATCCGTCCGCCGCTCTGCTCGACGATCCCTTGAACCACCGACAGCCCGAGACCGGTTCCCTGCTCCATGACCTTGGTGGTGAAGAACGGCTCGAAGATGTGCTCCTGGGTTCTCTCATCCATACCACAACCGGTATCTCGGACGGTGATCCGTGCGCATCGAGTGTCCGACTGGTCCGACGGATCGGTCGTGTCGTCCTCAGGCTCGGCGCCGGGTTCTGCTCATCACAGGCTATGCGGGTGAGTCCGAAAGGTTGGACACAGACCTCAAGGCGACCAAGTACCGGGTCCTCCCCAAACCGTTCACGCGACACAGTCTGCTGCAGACGGTGAATGATCTTCTCGATCGTCCGAAGAAGACTTGACTCGGCAGTGTCCGAGAGGTCGCCGGTTGGGGGGCGTGGCCACCGTGAACACACAGATCGACGAGCAGCGACATCGTCAAAACACGGCGATCGGATTCAGCGGCGAGCCGGTGCCACCACGTATCGGCAGCGGCGCCGCCATCAAGAGGAACTCCCATCGGTTACGTTCGGCCGCCGCCTCGGCGAGCGCTTCGAGATCGCAATTGTCGAAGAGGTGTATACCGAGGTAGAGCAGGGCGAAGTCGTGCACGGCGCCCGGCAGGTCGGATGGTGCGACATACGTGGGATGGTCGCTGCCCATGAGTGCGACGTCCCGCTCCTTGAGCCATGGGATGACCGATGGATGCAACCCGGCCGACCGGCCACCTGGCCGTCGACCCCGAAGCCACGGACCTTCAACCACGCGGCGCGCCCAGACCCCAGTGCGCACGAACACGGCATCGCCGGATGACACTCGTACACCGGTCTGTTGTTCCCAGGCCTCGAGATCCTCGATGTAGATGGGGGTCCCCGGATCCAGATAGTCCACGCCTTTGAGCCGCGGAATGTCAATGAGGACACCGCGCGTCACGATGCCGTTCTTGAGATTGTGGATGGAGTTCCTCTCGTGGCCGCGTTCGACGACGGCGTCCGCGTCCGGCGCATAGCCGTTGTAGAAGACGCCGTTCGCATTGATATGCGCCAGCGCGTCGAGATGCGTGTGGGAGATACCGTGATAACTCACTGCAATCCGGTCTGACGCGATCCCGAGCATCGTGTGTTCGTAAGGGTTGGGGTTGTCCACCGCTACGACGGTATCGGCGTCGGCAGCTAAAGACACCGTCACGCCATCCTCGACCAGCGACACCGCCTGCAGCCGCTTGGCTGGGGTGACGAGATTGAGCGCGCCGATCTCGTCGTCACGGCCCCATCGTCCCCAGTTGGAGAGCTCCGTCTTCCACAGTTCGTACTGGTCTGTGGTCACCATCCGGTCGGGGCCCTGCGTCTGGGTCGTTACCGTGGATCCCGCCACGGCCGTCACGAGGAAGAACAGCCCGCCGACAGTTTCCAGCCTTGTCATAGTTTCTCCTGGTGAGGTTTTGCGCTAGCCGCCGCCCATCGCGACGACGCGGGAGACCGATCCGATTCGTGACGCCTTTGTCCAAGAAGATTACCCGATCGTAGTCGACCGACGCCGACGGGGCCCGCTCCTTCCTGACACGCTTGTTTGCCGATCTCGGCAATCCGCATTCGGCGTTCTAGGGCCAGACGCCCGATGAGACGTATTTCCGCATGGGCGGGCCCGGGCGACGTGGCCCGGCAGGCTCGCATTGCGGCCAACCGATCGGCGGCCTGCTGGACGGATCGTATGGTCGCAACCATCGGGAGTACACAATGGGGTCGGAGGATTCTGGAGCGAAGGCCATGTGCGGGCGCCGCTCTTGCCGTGAACGGCGAGCTCGCCGCGAAACGTACGGCGCGAAACGTACAGAATGTCCGGGCTGCCAGCTGGGCGGGAGGCGCAGGTTCTCGCCAGTCTGAACGATTTCGGCATCGGCCGCTGAGGCATCGTGACGAGGTTGAGGAGCCGCTAACAGATTGACTCAGGGAGGCGTACGCTGAGCGAACCGCCCGCCGCGACGATGCGAACGAATCATGGCTCATAGTGTCCGCCGGCACCTGCGGCTGAGCGTTGAGGAGTACGACGAACAGATCCGACGGTTTATCCCCGGGTATGAGGAGATGCTGGGGGTGGCGGCAGATGCTGTTGCCGCGATTGCCCCAACGCTGGTTGTCGACCTTGGGGCCGGTACGGGCAGCTTGTCCGAGGCCGTCCTGCGTCGCGTGGAGAGGACCACCGTCCAGTTGCTCGATGTGGACCCGGAGATGCTGGAGCAGGCGCGACACCGACTTGGACGATGGGGCCAGCGGGCCGAGTTCCTGTTGCGCTCGTATGACGGCCCGCTGCCATCATGCGACGCCTGTGCGGCGTCGCTGTCCCTTCATCACATTCCCACAATCGAGGCGAAAGCGAGTCTCTATTCACGCGTGTTTGCGGCCGTGCGGCCAGGCGGCGTGTTTGTCAACGCCGACGCCAACATGCCCACCAGCCGGAGCGAGCGCGAGTGTATCTATCGATATTGGGCGGATCACATGGTGGCGTGTGGGATACCAGAAGCGCGTGCGTGGCAGCACTTCGACGAGTGGGCCGACGAGGACACCTATCTGCCATTGGAAACTGAGCTGACTGCGTTGGCCCGCGCGGGCTTCGAGGCAGAGTGTGTGTGGAACGACGGCCCGCAGGGCGTCGTGCTCGCGAGGAGACCGCACGCGTGAGCCGGAACGACGGACCTACGTGCGGAGATCCGAAACTCGTCGCCGACCCACGCCTCCAGTTTTTCGCGTCTATCGCCCGTCCACCAAGATGAAGTCGGCTGTGGAAGCGGATTGTCGGACACCGATGAGCTTCTGATACCCGTCGGAGTTGTACCACTCGAGTGCTTCTGCGCGGGACGCGAATCGAATGATCACCGTGGTCGTGGCCTCCCATTCACCTTCGAGCACGGTGGGGTCCGAGCTCGCCGCGATGATCTCGCCGTCATACTGCTGGAAGACGGCGCCGAAACCGGCCCGATACTCACCATAGGCGTCCTGATCGGTCACGGTGACCTTTACCACCATATAGGCGGGGGGGGTCTGGGCCAGCAATGCCTTCGCGCCCCACGCCATCGCCAACACCGCCAACAGAACGACAACCTTGCGCATGTGTCCTCGCTTTCTCTTTCGATTGACGCCCGTTCAACCGGCGGATAGCGCCGAGTGGGTCGTCATTCCTTCATCGTGCATGATCATCCCATGCTCGGGCTCCGAATTCGTGTCGGAGGGGACGTGATGCCACCATCGAAACGAACCGCCGTCGATCGGCTGATCGTCGCCGGCACCTGGGTGGCGTTGCTGGTCTCTATCGCCACTGGTTTAGCCCTGGTGGCGCTTGTGATCACCGGCTCGATGATTCGGGTCAGTCACGACGTCAGAACGGTGTGGTCCCGTCTAGCTCGCGGGAAGAAATCCGTTACTTGATTGGTCGTCACCCAACATGCCGCGCCGGATGCGGTTGCGGCGTTAGTTGACCAAAGTGAGCCGTCGACGTTCGACACGGTCGGTCGCTAGGCTTCGACCCGCTCGATGCTGACCGTCATCGAGGCATTGAGCCACTTCTCACTGGTGTTCGGTGTCGACACTCTGACCCACCCGTCGTTGGCTACGGCTGTCACTTCGTGCTGCTCAGACGTACCGAATAGCCAGGTGAACGTATAGGTGTCGCCGGCCCGCAAGAACTCCGGCGTCGTCCAGGCTGCGAGCTCAGGATCCTGCAGCCGTACGACCCACGGTCCGTTCTGACGAGCCATCATCGTCGGTTCGTTGGTAACGGTCACCGATACCTGGTTGGCGACCGTGACCGGTACCGTTCCCGTATCGAAGTCTGGCTGCTCGAATGGGCTGCCTGTCTGTCTCTCCGGTCGTTGACTCGCGCCGAGGGCGCCTGCTGCACCCAGTGCCAGTCCGATGCTCAGTAGTGCCGCCGCCTAGTGGATAGTCATCTCCTCTTGTCGGTTTGTTGGTCTTTCCGCCGTATCCTTGCGGCGGCGTCGGGCCGACTCTTCGCTTACCAGTGTTAGTATGCCTGCCAACCACAGAAACGTCAGGTAATGAGGGGGGAAATCTGTGTCACTCATGACGATTCGGTTTGTCGGTTGTATCCTTGCGCTCTCTTCAGTCTCCGCATTGGCCCAGACACCCGTTGATCTTGAGTGGTCGACCTATGGCGGCGATCTGGCGAGCACTCGCTACTCACCCGCCAGTCAGATCACCGCTGACAACTTCAACGACCTCGAGGTCGCGTGGAGTCTCAGCACCGACAATTTCGGACCGGAGCCTGAGTACAACTTCCAGGCAACGCCCCTGATGGTCAACGGGGTGATCTACACGACCGCGGGGCTCCGCCGTGCGGTGGTGGCCGCCGACGCTCGCACCGGCGAGCTGCTGTGGATGCATCGCGTCGACGAGGGAGAACGTGGCGAGCACGCCCCACGTCGGCGCTCCGGTCGGGGTCTGGCGTATCGGGACGATGGCGACGCCGGAGAGATTTTTTACGTCACGCCGGGCTATCGGCTTGTTGGGCTGGATGCCGCCACGGGGCAGCGACTGTCGTCTTTCGGCACCGATGGCATCGTCGATCTGAAACAGAACATGGACCAAGATATCGACCTTGTCACCGGTGAGGTCGGTCTACATGCGACGCCAGTGGTGGCTGGAGACACCATCCTCATCGGCGCGGCCCATCTCCCGGGGAGTGCGCCGCGGTCGATGCGAAACGTAAAAGGACACATTCGTGGCTTTGACGCGAGCACCGGTGAACGCAAGTGGATCTTTCACACCGTTCCGGGTGCGGACGAGTTCGGGAACGATACCTGGCTCAATGATTCGTGGCGCTACACCGGCAACACTGGCGTATGGGGGCAGATGACCGTCGATGCCGAGCTTGGTATCGCCTACTTCGCCACGGAGATGCCGACCAACGACTACTACGGTGGCCATCGGCATGGCGACAACCTCTTCTCTGACAGCGTGGTCGCTGTTGATCTCGAGACGGGTGACCGGCTCTGGTATTACCAGGTCATCCATCACGATGTGTGGGATTGGGATTTCCCTTGTGCGCCGATTCTGGTTGACATCACGGTCGATGGACGCGAGATCAAGGCCATCGCCCAGCCGAGCAAGCAGTCGTGGCTGTATGTGTTCGACCGCGTCACCGGTGAGCCAATCTGGCCAATCGAAGAACGGTCAGTCGAGCCATCGGATGTGCCGGGCGAGCGATTGGCACCGACCCAGCCGTTTCCCACAAAGCCCCCCGCCTACGACAACCAGGGTGTGAGTCTCGACGACCTTATCGACTTCACACCCGAGCTGCGGGCTGAGGCAGAACAGATCGTGTCGAATTACAGGATTGGCCCGATCTTCACGCCACCTACCGTCTCGGTTCCTGGGGGGCCGTGGGGTACACTGATGCTACCGTCGCAGGCGGGTGGCACAAACTGGGCCGGCGGGTCGTTCGATCCAGAGACCGGCATCATCTACTTGTATACCTACACACAGGTGGTCTCGCTGGGGCTCATCAACGATCCCGAGCGGTCGGACATGAACTACATCCGGGGGCGGAGTGCTGAAGTGTCGGCGCGCGAGGCGTCGCTCACCATCGACGGTATTCCGATCATCAAGCCACCATGGGGTCGCATCACGGCCATCGATCTCAACGAGGGAGAGATTCTGTGGCAGGTGCCGCATGGAGAGACCCCGGACAACATTCGCAATCATCCGCGGCTCGAAGGTCTCGAGATTCCGAGAACCGGGCGAGTCGGACGCATCGGGACACTGAACACAAAGACCCTGGTGATTGCTGGTGAGGGAGGAATATTCACCACGCCGTCTGGTGAGCCCGGTGCCATGCTACGCGCCTACGAGAAGATGACCGGCGAGGAAGTTGGTGCGGTCTACATGCCGGCGCCGCAATCAGGCTCTCCGATGACGTATGTTCTCGACGGCGTGCAATACATCGTGGTGGCGGTCAGCGGCAGCGGCATGCCGGGACAGCTGCTCGCGTATCGTCTTCCACCCGAGTAGCGGTTGAGTCGCCGCTTTAGGATCCCGTCTGATCGGGTGCCTCGGTCATCCGGGCCACCGTGTCGTCAGGGAGGAGCGTCATGCCGAGCATCAATCGACGTCGGTTCTTGGAGACGGGGGCGCTTGGGGTCGGAGCCGGGTTGCTCGAGCCGTCGGCCTCCATGGCCCAGGGTGGCGCCGGAGTGCTGCGCGCAGCGCTCACGCCTGACTCGAGGCGAGTTCGGATGAGCGGCGACGGGTTGGGGTTGACGCCGGCTGGTCAGGCCCGGCTGCTCTCTCGACTGGCGGAGGAAGGCCAGATCATCCGTGACTCGTATTCGAATGGTGGGATCGTCGAAGAACTCGAAGATGCGTTCGCGAAGCGTCTGGGGAAGGAGCGTGCCGTCTTCATGCCGACCGGCACGCTGGCGAACCATCTCGCGGTGCGGGCGCTGGCTGGAGGCACTGGTCGCGCCCTGCTGCAGGCGGAAAGCCATCTGTTCAATGACTCGGGCGACTGTGTCCAGACGTTGAGTGCCATCACATTGATGCCGTTGGCTCCGGGACGCGCCACCTTTACGCTTGCCGACGTGGAAGACGTGATCGACCGTACCGCGAGCGGGCGGGTGGCGAGACCCGTTTCGGTCATTTCCATCGAGACGCCCGTGCGCCGCCGGTTCGGGGAGATGTTCGATCAAACGGAGTTGGATCGCATCACCACCTTCGCGCGGGCCCGCGACATCCGTCTGCATCTCGAGGGGGCCCGCTTGTTTCTGCAGAGTGCCTACACGGGTATCGACGTAGTGGAGTATGCGCGTCCGTTCGACACCGTCTATGTGTCGCTCTACAAATACTTCAATGCGGTATCGGGTGCGATTCTAGCCGGTCCTCGAGCGCTGCTCGACGACATGTATCACACACGCCGAATGTTTGGGGCGGGGCTTCCTGGGGTCTGGCCGTTCGCCGCCGTCGCCCTGCAGTATCTTCCCGGTTTTGAGGTGCGTTTTGCATCAGCAGTCTCCGTGTCGGAGTCGTTCATCAAATCCGTGACGCGACATGAGGCGTTTGAGGTCGAGCGTCTGCCAGCGTCCACCAAACTCTTTCGGCTCCGGGTGCACACCGCGGATCACGCGGCCTTTCGCAGACGTCTACGCGAGACAGAGGTCGACATCGGGTCGAGCCGGTCAGACGGGACATTCCTCCTGGGAGTCAATGAGACCTGGAACCGCGCCACGGCGGCCTCGCTCGCCGAACGATTTGTCGCCGCGGTATAGCAGGTGTGACGGGATTAGGGCTTCGGCAAAATGTCGAGCGGGAACCCGAGATCCACTTTGGCGAGGATCCGATAGGAATAGTTGGTGTGGGTGTCCACTCTGTGCAGCCGCGCGGACAGCTCTAGGCCCACCCCGTCGGCGGGATAGTAGGTGCGGGTCAATCCTGCCTCGGCGTAGTGACGTAGACTCGTCAACCCACCGTCCTCGCGTCGTGACGCGTAGTTCTCGTCACCTTCCTTCTTGGCGAAGTCGCGGGCGCGCCAGCCGATGAGGTGCCCGCGCCAGCCGTTTTTTTCGGCCGCCCAGCGGACAAATAGACCGAACCCGTTGTCAGCGTCGCTGGCGAAGGCCCGGTCCGGTATGTCTTGCGAGACCAGCCCGTGGACTTCTGCGGTCTGTTTGTCGAATCGCCACGAAGGCAGCTCAAGGATCAGCCCTGGCCCCCCCGCGTAGCTGTCACCAACGGGACCGGAGGCGAACAACTGACCACCCTGATGCACGATGTGAAATTGATAGCTCACCAAGGTGGGGATCTGTCCAACGTCGAGCCCGACCTGACCGTGCAGACCGGCATCGAAGATCTCTCGGCTTTCCTCTGTGTTCAGATGTTGCCAGTTGATCCAGGTCTCATGTGCAAACCCCTCAAGATCAAACATCCACTGGAGGCCCGCTTCGTCCGGTCGGCTAAAGGCGAGAGACTCGCGCTGTAGTGGTGGTAGCAGTCCGTGAGGACCAAGCCGATCCGGTCCGGCGCCGACCTCCTGGGTTCCGCTCTCAATGGAACCGATGATGAATTTTGTGTAATCGTTCTGAAAATGGATTGCGGCCACCGGTCTCACGATGTGAAAGTTATTGGTGTCACCGAACCGATGGTCGCCGAAGATGCCACCACGTAGGGTTACATGCTCGTTGAGCACTAGGTCGAGAAAGATCCGACTTTCGGTCCCGAGCAACGTCTCACCCTCACGCCAGGGGTTGAAGAATTCCGTATTGTCGCCGTAGAACGTGAGATCGAGTGTGAGGTCGAGCCGCTCCTGGGCGATGATTCGGGACGGGGCGATTGGGAAGACTGTTACCACCGCGATAAGAGCGACGAACACAGGAGTACGCATCCTAGCCGCCTGTGGCAACAGCGCGACTGCATTCGACCGACGCCGAATCCGTCCGACCTGCGTTCTTCATCGGTCAAATACTGCCGGTATTTTCCCTCTTCGCGTCTTGTTCGACCGGCCCGGCGCCGGCCTCGGCGTGACGGCCCAAAGGCACGCGATTATATCGTTCCGGCGAATCTCTGTACACTGAACCTTTCCCCGTATACACTCGACAGACACACAGACACCACCCGAACGAGGGGGGACAAAGTGATGAGATTGAGGAACTTCCGGTTCGTGGGCCTGCTTGGCATGATGACCTTCGTGGTGTCGGGTGCGGACATCGGCAGCCAGGCCGCCCAGCCGGACCAGGAGCCACAGCCGTGGATTCATATCGAGGTGACCGGCGAAGAGGCGAACATGAATCTCAATCTGCCGCTTGCCGTCATCGAGGCTGCTCTCGCCATGGCGCCAGAGGCGGTGGTCTCTGACGGACAACTTCAGCTTGGTGGTGCGCATGAGATTCCCGTGGCCGCCATTCGGGAGTTGTGGGGCGAGTTGCGTAGTGTCGGGGACACTGAGTTCGCCACCATTCAACAGGACGGCCAGAACATTCGCATCGCCCGTCAGGGTGACACCATCCTCGTGAACGTCAACTCCGACGACGCGGATGGAGAGGAACAACTACGGGTTGAGGTGCCAGTGCCAGTGGTCGACGCATTGCTCTCCGGCGAAGGGGACGCCCTCAACATTCGGGCCGCCATCGACCAGCTCAGTACGTTGCGTGGCGAGATGGTGCACGTGATCGAGTCGGACAACAACATCCGTGTCTGGATCGACGAGAACCCCGCGCAGTAACTGGAGGTTGAGGTTTCGACCGGGGTGCCGTTCTAAGGACCCTGACCAAGGGTCCCAAGGGCGACCGAGTCATGGCGGCGGCCGTTCTTTCGCGCCTAGACAACGCCCGCCGTGGCTACTGTGTGTCGGTCAGTTACGATCCGGCTATGGTGACGCGAGATGCCGCATCGGGTGACACGCCGATTACGGTCAGGGACCGCGATGCGGTGGATGTCGATGACCGGTTCATGCGTGAGGCGCTCGCGCAGGCCCACCTGGCGCGTGACAGCTGTGAAGTGCCGGTCGGTGCTGTGGTCGTGCTTGAAGACCGTGTCGTCGGACGTGGGCACAACCGGCCGATCAGCACCGTCGACCCGACTGCGCACGCAGAGATGGCGGCCATTCGCGATGCCGCTCGCAGGATGGGTAACTACAGGCTGACCGGTGCCACGCTCTATGTCACCCTCGAGCCCTGCGCGATGTGCGCCGGCGCAATCGTTCACGCCCGTATCGGTCGTCTTGTCTTCGGTGCGACCGAGCCCAAAGCGGGCGCCGTGCACTCGACCATGCGGATGCTGGAACACCCGTCATTCAATCATCGGGTCGAGGTGGTCACCACCGTGCTGGAAGACGAGTGTCGTGACCTGATAAAGTCTTTCTTTGCGGAGCGCCGTGGCGCCGCCCAGACGTTGCGGCCCGCGCCGACCCGGTAACCGGGGCCCGCCCCTCGGCTGATGTCGGCTCACATTGGATCCAACCGCACGGGCTCGTCGGTCCGTCCGGCCGCGGCCATCAGCGACCAGAGCGCCGCGGAACCACAGATTTGCGGAGAGGTACCGAAGTGGTCGTAACGGGGGCGCCTCGAAAGCGTCTTGTCGGGTAACCGGCACGTGGGTTCGAATCCCACCCTCTCCGCCACCACTTGTTTGTTGTCAACCTACAACGGTCTTATCCTGTCATCGCCTGCCAAGCCTTCGATGGGTGAAAGGTGACGGATGGTCCGAGTTGCGACGGCAGCTTCCCCGCGAAGAGCGACTGAAGCGACGACGAGTCCAAATCGTCGAGCGGTTCTTCAGGCCGGACTCACACCGCGTCGCTGGGGTTAGAGGGTCGGTTCAGAGACCCACGTGCTTACGTCGAATGAGATGCCCTCGCACCCGCCAGCAGATGCAAGGATCGACGGCCCTGCCGAACTACGTCACGCCGGCCGGTAATCTGTGGGGCACTACGGGAGAGGTACGTGACGTTGTGGAGGAGATCGCATGGCGGACCCGGACGGACGGTCACTGCCTCACCGTGAACTCGGGAGGGCCTGCAAGCGGGAACATGGGGTATGGAGGTAATGCGTGACAGGCGGGTTAGAGACGTGTCCGCAGTTGGTGCATTTCTCATGCTTGTTATCGCCGCGTTGGGCTGTTCGGGCCGTCCGTATCCGCCGCCGTCCGAGACCCGTCGGGAGCCGGTCACCGATGTGCTCCACGGTGTCGAATTTGTCGATGACTATCGATGGCTTGAGCAGCAAGACACACGGGAGACACGAGCCTGGATTGCATCCCAGAACAGGTACGCCGAAGTCATCGTCGGCCAGAGTGCCCTAAGGGATCGGGTTCGGTCACGGCTCACCGAGCTTCTCGACGTCGATGACATCGGGACTTCACGACGCGCCGGTGACTACGAGTACTTTCCGATACGCCGGCGTGGCGAAGAGGCGGCCCGACTGTATCGGCGGCCGGTCTCGGACCCGAACACAGTGAGTGACGAGCAGGACGAGTCACAGCCGCCGACTGCGGATGGTGACTATGAGGTGGTGCTCGATCCTGCCGACATCGATCCGACCTACCGCACGACCGTCTCGAGGACCGACTTCTCCGACGACGGACGTCTGATGCTGTACTCGGTTCGGCAGGGAGGGGCCGACGAGATCGAGGTTCGGATTCGCGATGTGGTCGAGGGTGACGACTTGCCAGACCGGCTTCCGAAGGCGCTGTATTCCGGCGTCGAGTTTGATGCCGAGGGGACCAGTTTTCTACTATACCTATCGTTCACGCGAGACGGGGCCTCGCATTCGTTATCACACGCTCGGGGAAGATCCCGAAGACGACCAGCTGGTCTGGGGCGAACACTACGGTCCTGAGACGTTCATTGGAATGGATCGTTATGATGACGAGCGACTCCGTATCTTTCGCGTGCAGCACGGCTGGGCTCGCAACGATCTGTTCATGCAGAAAGATCGTGGTGCGATCATCCCGATCGTGGAGGGTGTCCCCGCGCACTTCCAGCACGAATACCACGACGGACGGCTCTATATCCGAACTGATTGGGATGCACCGAACTATCGAGTGATGGTGATGGAGCCCGAGTCGAGCCACGTCGACGGGTGGACACAGTTGATTCCGGAGAGCGCCGACCTTCTCGAGCCAATCGAGTTTGTCGGCGATCGGATCTACGTGACGTACCTCCGGGACGTGGCCCACCGGATTCTCGTGTATGACCTGGAGGGCAACCAGACGGGCGAAGTCGGGTTGCCGGAGAATGTCTCCGCGAGCATTCGTGGTACTGACGACGGCAAGGTTTTACTGACGGTGGACGCGTATCTCATGCCCGGTACGACCTACGAGCTGGATCCGGCGTCGGGCGCACGGACCGTCGACGAGCCGCCGGCCGTCGAGTTCGACGCGTCGCGATTCGAGGTGACCAAGTTGTGGTACGACTCAGCGGGTGGTGGTCGCGCGCCGATCCATGTCATGCATCGGGCAGACATCGAGCTCGATGGACGTCACCCGACCATTTTGAATGGGTACGGCGGTTTCAATGCGAGCATCCACCCGAGCTTCTCGACCACACACCTCGCATGGGTGGAGCTGGGTGGTGTCTACGCCGTGGCGACACTACGTGGCGGAGGCGAGTACGGCGAGAGCTGGCATGTCGACGGCATGCTCGAGAACAAGCAGAACGTCTTCGATGATTTCATCATTGCGGCGGAAACGCTCATCGACGAAGGCTTTACGCGATCCGAGAGGCTGGCGATCAGTGGGGTTAGCAACGGCGGCTTGCTCGTCGCAAGCGTCATGACCCAACGACCGGATTTGGTCCGAGCGGTGCTCTGTACCTACCCCGATTTGGACATGGTGCGGTTCTACGCGTTCACCGAAACCAACAACATCCCGGCGCTGCTCGAGTATGGCGATGCCCGTATACCGGAGCAGTTCGAGGCGATCCGGCAGTACTCGCCGTATCAAGCCGTGCAGGATGGGATGGAGTACCCAGCGGTCATGCTGACCACCGGGGACCTCGATACACGAGTGCCGCCGTTGCAGGCACGGCGCATGGTAGCGAGGCTACAGGCAGCCTCCAGCTCGGGATTGCCAATCATCCTGTGGGATGACCCGCGTGGTGGGCATGCCGCCGGGGGGGGACGGCCGATCAGTCTACGGATCGAGGATACTGCTCGCGAGCTTGCCTTCCTGGCACAGCAACTCGGTCTGGTTTCGCCAGGTCTTTGAATGGCTAGGCGGGGTAGGAAAACTGTGGGTTTCAGCGTTCCGGTGTTGGCGTCCACGCGCGGGCTCGGCGCTGGGCTTCGGTGGTCTCCTCCTCGGTCATTTGCGCGGCGACCTCGTCTCGCGACGCCACATATCGCTCGCGAAGCTCGCCCCTCGACTGGTCGGTCGCGAGCTGGAGCCACATGAATGCCTCCACGTTGTCTTGGAGGATCCCCTGACCGTTGGCATACATGCTCGCCAACAAGAACTGCCCATTGGCGTCGCCTTGCTCGGCTCCGCGACGAAACCACTCTACCGCCACTGTGTCGTCCGGCATGACGCCCAGTGCTTCCCGATAGAGAAGCCCGAGGGCACTCTGTGCCGGGGCGTGGCCTTGGTCGGCGGCCAGCTGGAGCCATCGGGCCGATTCCGGCCAGTCCTGGGGCACGTCTTCGCCGCGTCCATAGCGAATCGCGAGGTTATATTGCGCGTCGGCGACGCCGAGCTCGGCCAGCGCGCGGGTGTCCTCGAGAGACTGGACGCCGACTTCCGCGGTAACAGACAACTGACTTGCACCGGTTGCCAAGACGGCGACGACAGGTAGGACGGCCCATTGGCGTCGACCACGCGTGTCTCGATGGCTTGGCACGGCAACCGACATATCTCGTGTTTCAGTTCGTCTCGGTCCCAATGTTGCTCACTCCTACGCAACCGCCAACGCCCGGCAGTCGGCCCTGGGCGGTACGAGCCGGTGGGACGATACACGTGGGCGTCTTGCCGAAGTTACGGGTACCCGCGTTGTGGACTCCCGAAACCAGTTCACGGCGACCGTGCGACCGTGATTTCATCCAAACTCGACGACCCATCGCCCTGGAACTCCATTCTTGCACGGGGCCTGAGACCACACGGCTGACCAGGCCGCCAAGACTCAGCGGTAATCAGAGCCATCAGCGGTGAGGGACCGGTAGACGCGCTTTTTCGTGCTCTCTTCGATTCGACGCGCGGGAGATGTGGCTGGCATGCTTATCCCCGGGGTCGACATCAGGTCTTGACCTCGGCCCTCTCGGCAGGCATTCTCCACACTCGGACGTTGACAACCGATCGAGGCAGGTTTTACCTCGCTGCGTGTTTCAAAGCAAAGTGAGGCAACACGACGTAGATTGAAGTGAGGGGCAAGTGATGGACAACTCGACGAATAGCTTTGCTGCGGGCCGATATGTCGCGCGGTCGGTTTTTCTTGGCCTGTGCGCCGGTTTGGTCGCACTGTTGGTGACCCCTGTCATCAGTCAGTCTGAGAGTCCCTCCAACTACATCGAAGGCGTCGTCGAGAGTAGCGGTGGGCGTGAGGCCGGGGTCTGGGTCATTGCGGAGACGTCCGACCTCCCCACGCACTTCATCAAGATCGTCGTGACGGACGCCCAAGGCCGGTTCGTGCTTCCGGAGCTCCCCGACGCGATCTACGACGTCTGGGTGCGTGGCTACGGTCTGGCTGATTCGAGCCCGGTCCCGGCCCGCCCTGGGGCGGAGCTGACATTGAATGCGCCGGTCGCGCGCACACCGCAAGAGGCCGCGCAGGTCTATCCGGCGAACTACTGGTACTCGCTCCTTGAGGTCCCACCCGAAAGTGCGTTTCCGGGGACCGGTCCGGACGGGAATGGCATCGCGGAAGGGATGCGGAGCCAGGCGCAGTGGATCGACATGACCAAGCAAGGGTGTCAGCTGTGTCATCAGCTTGGTAACCAGGTGACACGCCAGATTACCCATCTGAGCCATCTTGGCTTCGACTCGACATACGAGGCGTGGGACCATCGAGTGCAGGTCGGCATCCGTGGCGGAACCATGAGCACGTTCATGAACCGGTTTGGTCGTGAGCGAGGCCTGGAGTCATACGCTGACTGGACCGACCGTATTGCGGCCGGGGAGGTGCCGGATGGCCCCGACCGTCCCACGGGGTTGGCGCAGAACGTGGTGGTCACGCTATGGGACTGGGGCAAAGAGTCCTCCTACGTTCACGACGAGATCACAACCGACAAGTGGAACCCGACGGTGAACGCCTCGGGGCCGGTGTACGGGGTCGACGGAGGCCACGGAGCCCTGCTGGAGCTCGATCCGAACACCCACGCCGTTCGCACACTGGAGATTCCCGTGCTTGATCGACCCGAGAACCCGGCGCGCACGCGATTTGCGCAGCGGTTCCCGGTGCCGTCGCCGTTTTATGGCGATGAAGCGCTGTGGACCGAGCCGGCCGATCCGCACAACCCGATGCTCGATGACAAAGGGCGCGTATGGATGACCACGAAGGTTCGCGGTAATACGTTGCCGGAGTGGTGCCAGGAGGGCTCTTCGAATAAGTATGCACAGTACTACCCGACCAGCCGGAGTGGGCGTCAGGCGTCGTACTACGATCCGGCCACCGGGGAGTTCGGTTTGATCGATACCTGTTTTGGAACCCACCATTTGCACTTCGCGCCCGACGAAGACCGGACGTTGTATTTCAGTGGGGGCGGAGATGTCGTCGGCTGGATCAACACGCGGATGTATGACGAAACCGGTAACGGGCAACTGTCGCAAGGTTGGTGTCCGCTCGTGGTCGATACGAACGGGGACGGCGAGATCACCAAGCCGTGGAATCAACCCGTGGGTGCGCTGCGGAGCGTCGATGTCGGTGGCGGGGGCGAACGATTGGAGGACTTCAACCCGACACTCGACACGCGGATGAGCCCTGGCAGCTACGGCGTGATTGCCAACCCGGTCGACAACATCGTCTGGGGTGGTGG
>JAYZGM010000166.1:0-5392 GCA_036336225.1 Acidobacteriota bacterium
GGTCTTGCTTCGTCTGGGCACGGCCGGCCAGCCTGGCAGCGGACCCGGACAGCTCAACGAGCCGTGTGACGTGATTACCGCGCCAAACGGCGACATTTTTGTGTCGGATGGCCACAGCGGTCAGAACCCGGATCCCCCGGCGGGCGCCACCGGCCGTATCTTGAAGTTCGCTCCCGACGGTACGTTCATCAAAGAGTGGGGTGAGATCGGTTTCCGGCCGGGTCAGTTCCGGACGCCGCACGCCATGGAGTTTGATTCACAGGGCCGTCTCTTCGTGGCTGATCGTGGCAACCACCGGATTCAGATCTTCAGCCAGGACGGTGAGCTACTCGACATCTACATGCAGTACAGCCGGATCAGCGGGCTTTTCATCACCGATGACGACACGCTCTATGCGATCGATTCGGAGTCAGGTGTGGGGAACCATCCTGGCTGGAAGACCGGTGTGCGGATTGGTCCGGTAGGTGAGGACCGGTTGACCGGTTTTGTGCCACCGCATGCGCACGACGTCCGCGTGCTCCAGGGAGTGGCGGGTGAAGGGGTTGCGGTCGATGGCGATGGCAATATTTACGCGGCTGAAGGCCCGGGTTCGCGACCGACGGCAGGCGGCGGCATCACAAAATACGTCGCCAAGGGAATGTAGTATCGACCCGGTCTCGGTGAACCACAGTCATGGGGCGGGGGGCGCGGGTTCGGCGGCTCCTGACTCTGGCCTTGACCTCCCGTGTTCAAGGACCCGAACAGAGCGGGGTCCTGACTACTCGAATCGCACTCGCGTCACACTTGGTGGGTCGTCACCCTCGTAGATTGGGTGAATGACGTAGACGTCGTCTCCGACGACGGCCGCGGTGGTCGCTCCGCCGTCATAGGGCGCGACCCCGTCCAGGTCCGCCGTCGTCCAGCCGTCTGTGCTGGTCAGCGCAACGACCCGGTTCCCTGAGCCACTGACGATGGCGAGCCGACCGGCCGACCAGACCATGCCGTCTTGACCAGTAATGTCGTCGGGAAGGGTGACGGCCGTGGCGGTAGCTGGGTTATCAAGCGGCACCTTCCACAGTTCTGCACCCCGGGCCACGAGTAGGTATCCAGCCGGATGCTCGACGATGCCGTTCGGTCCGGCGCCCGGGTCGAACCGATGGAACACCGACGCCTGGTAGTCCGTGTCGACACGATAAATGAGGTTCATCCGGGTGTCGGTGACATAGGCCGTACCGTCGTCGCTTACTGAGACGTCATTGGCGAAGAACCCGGCATCATCGGGCGCGTCGGTGACGACGGCGGCCAGGTCGACCATGGCGATCCGTTCTCCCGACGTGAGGTTGTAGGCACCCAGCATGGCTTGTCCTCGGGTCCCGCCGTCGAACACGGCCCGGTCAGAATTCGCCACGAGTAAACGGTCACGCAGTTCGTCTGCTTCGATACCGACCGAGGAGACCAGGTCCGAATCACTCACGAGTGTCGTGAGCCGGCCATCCTCGTGCAGCTGGAAGACCGATCCTTCCGACAGTGACCCTGTCAGGAGTCGCCCGTTGGTCATGTCGTATTCGACGCCCTCCGGGATGAATCCGCCGCGCTCGGCGACGATTACGTCTGGGAGTGGCGACGGGTCGGGCGCTGGCACCGCGGGTGCTTCTGGAAGTGGCTCCACCGGGGCCTCTGTCCCGCCCCCACACGCGATCCAGAACGTGGCGGGTATCATCATGACGATTAGGATCCTTAGCTGAAGACGCATGTTCTGATTGCCTCCTATGTCATTCTCACATTTACTCGAGCACTCATCTTGGCACGATGCCCACAACACGCAAGACGACCGTCGCTAACCCATACCGCCGCAACATCGCCATCATCGCTCACGTCGACCACGGGAAGACGACACTGGTGGACGCGATGCTGCATCAGAGCGGTGTTTTTCGAGCCAACGAACGCGTCGAGGAACGCGCACTTGACAACATCGATCTGGAACGAGAGCGCGGCATCACGATTTTGGCCAAGAACACCGCCATTCGGTATCGTGACCTCCTGATCAACATCGTCGATACGCCCGGGCACGCGGACTTCGGGGGTGAAGTCGAACGCACGCTCACAATGGTCGACGGGGTCTTGTTGTTGGTAGACGCCTCCGAAGGCCCGCTGCCCCAGACACGGTTCGTGCTTCGGAAGGCGCTCGAGCGAGGTCTGCCCCCGATCCTAGTCGTCAACAAGATCGACCGGCATGATGCCCGACCGGCCGAGGTGCTCAATGAGGTATATGACCTCTTCATCGATCTGGACGCAAGCGAGCATCAGATCGAGTTTCCCGTGATCTACGCCAATGCCAAAGCCGGTACGGCCACCATCGATGTGGCTCAGCCGGGGGAGACATTGCGGCCGTTGCTTGATGCGATCGTGGACCGGATACCACCACCGAGCGGAGACGTTGACGCCGGGCTGCAGGTGTTGGTGGCCAACCTTGATTCAAATGACTACCTGGGACGAATTGCTATTGGCCGCGTGGTCAACGGTCGGGTCGCGCTGGGGGACGAGATTGCGGTGTCAAAACTCGACGGCGCGGTCCAGCTGACAAAGGTGACAAAGTTGTACGTGTTTGATGGGCTCCGGCGAGTCGAGGTGTCGGAGGCCGCGGCTGGAGACATTATCTGTCTAGCTGGCATCGATGACATCACCATTGGGGAGACCATCACCGACCCGACCAAACCCGAACCGATACCACCAATGCATGTCGACGAACCGACCGTGTCAATGGTCTTCGGGGTCAACACCTCACCGATGGCGGGGCGTGACGGACAATACGTGACATCTCGAAATCTGCGTGAGCGGCTGGCCCGTGAGCTGGTGGGGAATGTGTCCATCCGGGTGGAGGACACGGAGTCGCCCGAGCAGATTCAGGTCATCGGACGGGGTGAGCTTCAGCTGTCAATTCTGGTAGAGATGATGCGCCGGGAGGGGTATGAGCTCCAGGTCTCTCGACCGCAGATCGTTACGCGTCGGACCGAAGGTCGGGTCGAGGAGCCGGTCGAGGAGCTCGTCGTCGATGTGGCGGAAGATTACCAGGGGATCGTCATCGCGCAGCTCGGGACCCGACGGGCCACCAGGACCAAGTTGGTGAATCACGGAAGCGGCCGGATTCGGTTGGAGTTTCGGATTCCGACCCGGGGGCTCATCGGGTTTCGATCACAGTTCCTGACCGACACTCGCGGGACCGGCATCATGAATCATCTGTTTGGTGATTGGGAGCCGTGGCATGGACCGATTGCGGGACGTCCGACCGGCGCGCTGGTGGCCGACCGCGCGGGGAAGACGACCGCTTTTGCCATCTCGAATCTGCAGGAGCGAGGCGAGATCTTCCTCAACCCTGGAACCCCCGTCTATGAGGGAATGATCATCGGTGAGAACGCGCGTCCATCCGACATGGATGTCAACGTCACCAAGGAGAAGAAACTCACGAACATGCGCTCGTCAACCGCGGAAGAGGCGCTCCGTCTCGTGCCGCCACGGTTGCTGAATCTCGAACAGTCGATCGAGTTCATCAACGATGACGAGCTGGTGGAAGTGACCCCGAACCACATCCGGTTACGGAAACGGATCCTCGCCGTCAACCAGCGGCCCAAGCGAGACGCCCTCTAGCGGGACTCTATATCTTTCGCTCCTTCCAGCGACCCCGACGGATCAGGACCACGCCGGCGCCGGCGAGTAATGTCTGTGACAGGGTGATGGCGGCGAAGAGATCGGATGGTCCGTAACCCCCCGGGCCCGAGAGTGCCCAGGCGAGCGGGAGCTGCACGACCCAGAAGACGAAGAAGTTGATCCACGTCGGCGTGGTCGTATCCCCACACCCGTTGAGTGCCTGCACCGTCACCAGACCAAAGCCCCAGAACACGTAGCTATAGCTGACGAGACGCAGATAAGATGCTGCGATCGCCGCCACGTCGGGCTCACTGGTGAACAGCGCGACAATCGGATTGGCGAACAACACCAGGGATACGCCAACACTCCCGGGGAAGACCGTGTTACAGCGGGCGGTGAACCACACCGATTGCTCTGCGCGCTCCGGGTTCCCCGCGCCCAGGTTCTGACCGAGGGGGGTGGCGACAAATCAGCGCACGTGACAAAGGGCGGGACACATGGTCCCGAATGCGGGTCTGACGGAACGACCCGAGGTCGGAGAGATCAGCAAGCAAAGAGACGAATATGCGGGCGCGTAGCTGGTGCCGACTCGCTGCAGCTCCTCGAACGTGATTCACGCTATCCCATCGACCGGGTCCACGTCGCCGCGTGCAAGGGCTCGAAGTACGACGACCGTTCTGTTCACCACACGTGTGGACAGTGAGCTATGATACGGTCGTTCAGTTTCAGATTCCGTCCTGATCTTTCCGGTCAGTGACCGGGTTCCAAGGAGGTTTGTGTGAGACGTTTCAGCCTTGTCACGTTGGCCGCGGCCATCGCAGTGGCGGCGTTTATCGCGCCACCGGCGTTTGCCCAGCAGGAAGTGTCCGAGATTCCCTATGTTTCGGTGCCGGATTTTTTGAAATACCCGCCGACGATGAATCTCGGTGAGACGCTGGCCGTGGCCGAAAATTCCAAAGGCCACATCATCTTGCTGAATCACCCCGGTACCGCGACAACCGGGCCGCTCTACGGCAACGCAACCACGAACCTGCTCGAGTTCGATGATCAGGGCAATTTTGTCCGCGAGATCGGACAGGGTGTCTATGGTCTGGGCTATGGCCATTCGGTTCGATTCGACAACGAGGATAACCTCTGGGTTGTCGACAAGGGCACCAACGCGGTCGTGAAGTTTGACCCGGCTGGCTATGCGGTGATGAACCTTGGTCGTCGTCCGGAAGGGTTCGACCACTACGAGCATGTCGACCCCCGTGAGGCGCGTCATGTCGATGGCTACTTTGCGGGACCGACCGACGTCGGCTGGGATGCCGAGGGCAACATCTTCATCAGTGACGGCTATATGAACTCGCGTGTCGCCAAGATCAGCAAACACGGCGATTGGCTGATGTCTTGGGGCGCTTACGGAACCGAGAACGACCAGCTGCGTCTGCCGCACAACCTCCAGGTGGATCGGGAGGGCTTCGTCTATGTGGCCGACCGGAGCAATCGACGCATCCAGAAGTTCGACTCGAATGGTAACTATGTGCAGACCATTCTGCTCGACGTGCCGTTCGACAAGACGATTCAGCCAGTACTGGGTAACGTCAATCCGAATCTACCGGACAACACCGCGCCCTGGAGTCTGTGTATCTCGAGTGGCCAGACGCAGTATCTGTTTGCGTCCGACGAGCACCCGGGCCGCATCTATAAGATGACGCTCGAGGGTGAGATGTTGGGCTATCTGGGCGGGTCAGGTCGCCAGCTCGGACAGTTCAACTGGATCCATGGG
>JAYZGM010000167.1:0-11314 GCA_036336225.1 Acidobacteriota bacterium
GGGCATGATGTATGTGAAGACGACCGTGTAGACCAGCAAGAGCAACAGAGGATTGACGAAAGACCAGAAGAAGCCGAGCACCGACCCGCGATAGCGGGCCTTGAGTTCGCGAGTGACCAGAATCTGGATGAGCGCCCGGTGACGGAACAGTTGCCGCAAGTTAGACAGCATCGACTTTGAGTACGACCGTGGTCACGTTGTCGGGTCCCCCACCGTCATTCACGGCCCTGATCAGCGTGTGGCACAGGTCATCGAGCGCGGCCTCGCGCCCGAGCACCTCACTGATCTCGGCGTCCGTGAGCACCGCGAACACACCGTCCGAGCAGAGCAGCAGACGGTCGCCCGGCTCGACTGTCACCTCTCGGACCTCCACGTCGAGGTCGCCCGACCCCGACAACGCCCGGGTCACGATGTTGCGCCAGGGATGCTGACGTGCTGCCACCTCGCTGAGTGCGCCGGCGCGGATCTGCTCTTCGACCCAGGAGTGGTCCCGGGTCAGCCTGTCAAGCCGGCCGTCCCGCAGCCGATAAAGCCGACTGTCCCCGACATGGGCCACCGTGGCGGTGTCCCCATCGATCAAGACGGCCACGGCGGTCGTCGCCATTCCCTGGAGCTTGCTCGACGCCGCGATCCGATCGGCCAACCTCCGGTTCCCCATCTGGAACCCAGCGCGCAGACGGTTCACGTTCGCGCTCTGGGTGGGGTCGAACGGTATGGGCCAGGTCTGGTCTGGCGAGATGGCTCGGGTCGTCTCGACGAACGCCACGATCCCCTCGACTGCCGCCGCCGACGCCACCTCGCCGGCCGCATGCCCACCCATACCATCGGCGACGACGAACAAGCTCAGATCCTCCCGGACCGAGAGACAGTCTTCGTTGGTCGACCGCCGGAGACCCTTGTCAGTGGCCGAAGCAGAAGAGACGCGCATGGGCTCGCATTGTTGACGAGGGACGCATTGATTACGGTTTGGAAGCCGGCGTGTATCGCAGAGCGGACGGCTATCCCCGGTGTCGGTTCCTCGCCGCGACCCTCAACCGGACAAGAGATTTCAGCATAGCGATACGCGCGCGCTCGAAATCGATCTCAGAAACTGCGCCGGCGAGCCGATCCGTCGCACGCTTCTCCGAGGTTTCCGCTCGCGTGACATCAATCTGGTCGGCTGACTCCGCGATCTGTGCCAGAATCGTAACCCGATTCGGGAGCACCTCGGCAAACCCGAACGACACAGCCACGTAGGTGGTGTCCTGACCCTTCCGATACCACAGCTCGCCAACCTGTAGGGACGCCAGCAGCGGTGTGTGGCCCGGCAGCACCCCGAACGAGCCCTCTGCGCCCGGTATTTGTACTTCGTCGACCTGCTCACTCACGACCGAGTGGTCGGGGGTGACAATCTCCAGCGTGAGGTGATCCGGTAGGGGCATGAGTGGCTCGAATGCTCGATGTGGCTAGAGGCTTCCCGCCTCCGTCCGCGGGTCCCTGCGCACTGTCTCGCTCGGGGTCATCGTTATGCCGCCTCGCTCTTCATCTTCTCTGCCTTCTCAACCGCTTCCTCGATCGTGCCGACGAGGTAAAACGCCTGTTCGGGTAAGGCGTCGTGCGGGCCCTCGACGATCTCCTTGAACCCGCGGATCGAGTCGGCGATTGACACATACTTGCCTTCCAGCCCGGTGAACTGCTCCGCGACGAAAAAGGGCTGGGACAGGAATTTCTGAATCCGGCGCGCACGCGCCACGCTCAGCTTGTCCTCTTCCGACAGCTCGTCGATACCCAGGATGGCGATGATGTCCTGCAAGTCCTTATAGCGCTGCAGCACCCGCTTGACGTCGCGCGCGACGTTGTAGTGCTCATCCCCGATAACCTGCGGGTCGAGAATACGCGACGACGAGGCGAGCGGGTCAACCGCCGGATAGATCCCTTGCTCGACGATCGCGCGCGACAGATTGGTGGTCGCGTCGAGATGGGCGAAGGTCGTGGCCGGCGCCGGGTCGGTGTAGTCGTCGGCAGGCACATAGATCGCCTGCACCGAAGTGACCGACCCCTGCTTGGTCGAGGTGATCCGTTCCTGGAGCGCCCCCATCTCGCTGGCCAGCGTCGGCTGGTAGCCAACAGCCGACGGCATGCGGCCGAGCAAAGCGGAGACCTCAGACCCGGCCTGGGTGAACCGGAAGATATTGTCGATGAAGAGAAGGACGTCTTTGCCCTCCGCATCGCGAAAGTACTCGGCCACCGTCAGCGCACTGAGCCCGACTCGCAGACGCGCACCCGGGGGTTCGGTCATCTGACCGTAGATCAAGGCACAGCGGGACTTCTCGCGCTCCTCGATGTTGACCACTCCGCTCTCTTGCATCTCGAGCCATAGGTCGTTGCCCTCGCGTGTCCGTTCGCCCACGCCACCAAACACCGACACACCGCCGTGCTTGAGCGCGATGTTGTTGATGAGCTCCATGATGAGGACGGTTTTGCCGACACCTGCACCGCCGAAGAGCCCGATCTTGCCGCCTCTCAGATACGGCTCGAGTAGATCAACGACCTTGATCCCAGTCTCGAACATCTGCAACTCGGTCGACTGGTCCTCCAGCGAAGGCGCAGGCCTATGAATGGGCCACCGTTCCTTGGTCTCGACCGGCTGGTCAGGAAAGTCGACCGGTTCACCGAGGACGTTGAGCACGCGCCCCAGCACCTCTGGGCCGACTGGCACCGAGATCGGCTCACCCAGATCGAGCGCGGTCATGCCGCGCTGCATGCCATCAGTCGGCTTCATCGAGACGGCGCGTACCCGGCTTTCACCCAGATGCTGTTCGACCTCGGCGATGACGTCGATGTCGACGCCGCTCTCACTGGACTTGATGTGCAACGCGTTGTAGATGGCCGGCAGATGGTCTTCGAACTCCACGTCGAGGACCGGCCCGATGATCTGCACTACTTTGCCGACTTTCTTTTCCGCACCTGTGTCGTTCGACATGCTTTGTTATTCCTCTACGCTGACGGCGTTTGGCCCGAAGACGGCAAAACCCGCCAGCTTGTCATCTTCTGCCCTGTGACTTCTGCTCGAGTGTGTCCTACAGCGCTTGCGCGCCGGAGACCACCTCGATGATTTCCCGCGTGATCGTCGCCTGGCGCACCTTATTCATGTAGAGCGTCAGATCCTCAATCATCTCGGTGGCGTTCTTGGTGGCCGAGTCCATCGACATCAGCCGCGCAGCATGCTCCGCGGCGGCCGACTCGAGCAACGCCCGGTAGAACTGAATCTCGACATGGCGCGGAATCAAGGTGTCGAAGATGACCGCGGGGTCGGGCTCATACAGGTAATCAGCCCGCAGCGCGGCGTCGGCCGGTAGCGTCTCGAGACGGGTGATCGGCAGCACTTGGTTGACCACGACCCGTTGCTCCATCACGCTCTTGAATTCGTTGTAGACCAACTGCACCGAGTGGACCTCGCCCCCGGTGTACGCCGCGATCGCCTCGCGGGCGATGGCTTCCGCGTGGCTGTAGGTGAGCTGGTTAAAAATGTTGACCAACTCGAAACGGACATCGAACCCGCGCTTGCCGAAGAAATCCCGCCCTTTGCGTCCGACCAGGCCCAGCGTCACCTGGCGGCTGCGGCCCGTCGTGATGACCGTACCGGCTTCCTTGAGGATGTTGGTGTTGAAGCTCCCGCACAGCCCTCTGTCGGCGGTCACCACCACCAGCAAGGATGGGTGTTCAGCCGCGTCGGCCCCGGGCTCGGTCAGCAGCGGATGCGCCGAGGTGTCCACCTGCGAGGCCAGCCCGCTGAGCACGCGGTGGATCTGGTCGGCAAACGGTCGCGCCCCCAGAATCTGGTCCTGCGCCTTGCGGAGCCGTGACGCAGCGACCGCCTTCATCGCCTTGGTGATCTGCTGCGTCGACTTGACCGCACGAATCCGTCTGCGTAGGTCGAGAAGCGATGGCATGGGTTCCTCGGACTTTACGCGGCTGCGGTCTTGCGAGCGGCGATGAACTGCTCGGTGAACTCCTTCAACAGCGCCTCCGCCCGCGCTTTCAGATCATCATCGATCTTGCCCTGCGCGGCGAGGTCAGTGAACAACCCGGCTTCCCGGCCCTCCACGAACTGAAAGAGCTCAGTCTCGTATGCACCCACCTGGTCCAATGCGATTGCGTCGAGGAAGCCGTTGGTGCCGGCATAGATGATGAGGACCTGCTTCTCAACCGCCAGGGGTTGATACTGCGGTTGCTTCAGTACCTCGACCAGCCGGCTGCCACGATTGAGCTGGTTCTGCGTGGCCTTGTCCAGGTCGCTGGCGAATTGTGCAAACGCGGCGAGCTCGCGATACTGGGCAAGGTCGAGACGGAGGGTGCCAGCCACCTGACGCATCGCCTTCACCTGCGCCGACCCGCCAACACGGGACACCGAGTTGCCAACGTTGATGGCCGGTCGAATCCCCTGGTTGAACAGGTCGGCCTCGAGGAAGATCTGCCCGTCGGTGATTGAGATCACGTTGGTCGGGATGTAGGCAGACAGGTCGCCGGCCTGCGTCTCGATAACCGGCAACGCGGTCAAGGACCCGCCGCCGAGCTCATCGTTCAGCTTGGCCGCCCGTTCGAGCAGGCGCGAGTGTAGATAGAAGACGTCCCCGGGATACGCCTCACGCCCGGGCGGACGCCGCAGTAGCAGCGAGATTTCGCGATACGCCTGGGCGTGCTTGGAGAGGTCGTCGTAGACACACAGCACGTGCTGCCCCTTGTCGCGGAAGAACTCCCCGATGGCGCAGGCCGAGTACGGGCTGATGAACAACTGCGACGCCGGGTCGGCGGCGGCAGCGGCGACGATGATGGAGTACTCCATCGCGCCCGCCTCCTCAAGGGTTCTCACGATCTGGGCAATCGTCGATTGTTTCTGCCCGATCGCGTTGTAGATGCAGACGACGTCTTTACCCCGCTGGTTGATGATGGCGTCGATGGCGACGGCGGTCTTTCCGGTCTGCCGGTCGCCGATGATCAGCTCCCGCTGTCCGCGTCCGATCGGCACCATCGCGTCAATCGGCTTGAGACCGGTTTGGAGTGGCTCCCTGACCGGCTGACGGTCGACGACCCCCGGTGCAATCTTCTCGATCGGGGCGGTCTGGGTGGTCGCAATCGGCCCTTTGCCATCGACCGGCTGCCCTAGCGCGTTGACTACCCTGCCGATCATCGCCTCGCCGACCGGCACCGACACCAGGCGGCCCGTGCGTTTGACAGTGTCGCCCTCCTTGATCGCGTGACTCTCACCCAACAACACCACGCCGACACCGTCCTCCTCGAGGTTCAGCGCCATGCCAAAGACCCCATGCGGGAACTCGAGCATCTCGGTCGCCATGACGCGCTCGACACCATGCACGTGAGCGATACCGTCACCGACAGAGACAACGGTGCCAACCTCGGCCACATCGATATCGATGGTGTAATCGCCAATCTGGTCGCGAATAATCTTAGTGATTTCGTCCGCTTTGATGGTCATCGCAGAAACTCTCGTCGTGTGTCTTCGTACTGCACGCTAGTTGTCGCTCTGGCTTCACCGCGCCAGCAACGTCTCGCGCATTCGCTCAAGATGACGCGCGATGCTACCGTCATAAACCGTCGTGCCGAGTCGCGCGATCAGGCCGCCGAGGATCTCCGGGTCAACGGTGGTGGTCATCGTCACCTCACGGCCGCTGGCCTGAGTGAGGCTGTGTTCGATCGAGATGATCCGATCGGCCGTCAACGGCTGCGCGGTGGTCACGTGCGCCTCGACGACGCCCAGATGGTCGAGCAACCGGACACGATACGAACGCACCACCTCGGGCAGCAGGACGAGTCGGTCGCGCTCGGCCAGCAGGGTGAGGAGCTTTGCGACCGGTGGTGTCACAGCGCCGAGATGGCCGAGCAGCGCCTCGACGATCGCTCGCTTGCGCGACGCTGGTATGGCTGGGTTCAGCAGCACCCGGTTCAACGTGTCGTGGCCCTCGATGAGGTCGGCGAACTGGACGAGACGGGCCTCGACCTGACGGAGATCTCGATCCTTCACACTGACATCGAAGAGTGCGCGGGCGTACCGCGCAGCCGCCATACGGTTCGTCATAGGGTCCGGGTGGCCGTACTCGCGAAGTTGCGCCTCGAGCCGACGAAGGCGACTGTCGGCTCCGCTTCGCTAGCTGGCCCTAGTGTCCTGTCCGACAGGACACTCAGTTACCACCCCGCTACGTCGGGGCTCAACTTCTTCGGTGTCACGCAATCCGGGTTCAAACTGTCACAAACTCGTCACCAGGAGATGTTTTCGCGACGGCGAAGCGTGGAGGGTTCGTGGTCTTGCACGTCACCTGACCAGGCCAAACGCCGGAGTATATCATCAGGCGCGAGCACCCAGCAAGCGGGCCGCCGGGGTTCCGGGGCGCAGCCTCGCTACTGTTCTTGCTCGGACCCGGTCAGATGCTCGAAGAGTCGTTGCAGTTCGTTCTCAGACGAAAAGTCGATCTCGATGCGGCCCTTCCGGCCCCGGCGCACGATCCGGACACGGGTGCCAAGAGCCATCCGCAGGCGGTCCTGCGCACCCGCGGTGTGTACGTCGAGCGACGGTGACGATTCCGCCGGACCTGGTGCGGCCGGCCGGCCGAGCTGTTTGACCAGTCCCTCAGTCTCCCGCACCGACAGCCCGCGGGCCACAACCTCGCGGGCCGCGCGGCGCTGCGCCGCAGGCTCATTCAGCCCGATCAAGGCGCGGGCGTGTCCCATGGCGAGCGCGCCCGAGGCCAGGTCGGCTCGTACCTCTGGCGGTAAACCGAGCAGGCGTATGTAGTTGGCAACAGTGGCCCGCTCCTTCCCGACCACCGACGCCACCTGTTCCTGGGTCAGGCGATACTCATCCATCAGGCGGCGATAGGCCTCCGCCTCCTCGACCGGATTCAAGTCCTCACGTTGCAGGTTCTCGATCAGCGCGAGCTCCAGCAGTTTGTCGTCCGGGACATCGCGGACGACTACCGGGACCCGCAGCAACCCCGCCTGCTGTGCCGCGCGCCAACGCCGCTCACCGGCGACAATCTCGAAGGTGCCCCCGTCAACGCAACGGACGATGATCGGTTGGATGACCCCGCTGCGCTTGATCGACCGGGACAGCTCTACCAGCTTGGACTCGTCCATGACGGTCCGCGGCTGGAGCGGGTTGGGGATCAGCCGGTCGAGGTCCACCTCGGTCGGACGTTCACCCGTGTGCGATGGCGGCGTCTCCGGGATCAGGGCGCTCAGCCCTCGTCCCAACGCCCGTCGTGTCTTCGCCATGTGGCCTGCTCCTGCCTTCTCGACCGCTTCCACCGCACTACGGCAGGGTGTCTACTACCACGAGCTGCCGATGGCCAGGATTTCTCGCGCCAGGGCCAGATACGCCTCCGCTCCGGTGGATCGGACGTCGTAGAGAATCGCCGGTACCCCAAAACTCGGTGCCTCCCCAAGACGGACGTTGCGGGGAATGGTGGTCGTGTAGACCTTGTCCTTGAAGTGCTGCCGCACCTCCCCAGCTACTTGCTGGCCGAGCCGCGTTCGAGCGTCAGCCATGGTCAGTAACACCCCAGCGAGCTCGAGCCCAGGGTTCAGACTCGACTGCACGCGACTCATCGTTGCCGTCAGCTCGGCCAGCCCTTCCAGGGCGAAGTACTCGCAGCTGAGTGGAATCAGCACTGCGTCAGCAGCGACCAAGGCGTTGAGCGTCAACAGGCCGAGCGAAGGCGGGGTGTCTATGAAGATGTAGTCATAGCGGGCACGGGCCTTCCACAGCAGCGGTCGGAGCCGGCTTTCGCGGTCGGCGAGGCCCACGAGCTCGACCTCGGCGCCCGTCAAATCGCGGTTGGCGGGAATGATGTGGAGGTCGGTGACAGCCGTGGCGACCTCATACTCTTGCGGGTCTGGCACACTCTCGCTCATCAACGCGTCGTAGATGGTTCGCCCTCCAGACGCCATGTCCTTCAGCCCGAGACCACTCGTGAGATTTGCCTGCGGGTCGAGGTCAACGAGTAGGACGGTACGATCGCCCAGCGCCAGGGAGGCGGCCAAGTTGATGGCCGTGGTCGTCTTGCCGACGCCACCCTTCTGGTTAGCGATCGCGATAATCTTGTTCATGTTTGGTCAAATGGGGTATTTGTTACCCCTTATGGCAAATATAGATATCTACTGGCGTGCGCTCATGTGGGGCGAATAGTACGCTTTCTCTTGTGTAAAGCGCAAGAGTGACTGTTCCACGTGGAACATTGTTTCGCGTTTCCCATTACACTCGCCGTCCTACACTTTCTCGAGCACCACGAGTTGACTCTTCAGTGGCTCCATCAACGGGTAGGATCCCAACCATCGAAGGCACGGCACGCCGCTCCACACATCATCTGCTCTTGTGCTTTGAAATAGGAACAACTTACCGTCAACTTTCAGCAACTCTCGCAGCCTCACCAGTGCCTCTCCGTTTATCTTGACTGCCCGAATCGTGACGAGGTCAGCCATTTCCCAGCGCTCTTCGCGTGTCAGTAGATCCTGATAGCGGCAGCCGTGCACGACGACGTCTTCTAGGCTAAATTGGCGGACGACTTCTCTAAGAAACGCCGCTTTCCGAGTCTTCGACTCCACCATCCACAGACCCAAACTGGGCATCGCCAGCTTGAGTGGCACCGCCGGAGACCCCCCGCCAGACCCGATGTCTACCAGCGACTGCGTACCAACCGGTATCTGTTTCGCGGCCAGCAGCGGCTCGATGACCAACCTATCCAACCCGCTATCGTCTTCCGACAATCCCGTCAGATTCATTCCACGGTTCCACCGGTATAGCAGACCCACATACTCGGCAAGCGCGCTGGCGAGTGACGCGTCGATTTCCACACCGGCCAGCCGCCCACGATCCGCGACCCGGCCCGCCAAGCTCTCTGTCCTCACACGGTGGCCGCTCCACCGGCCCTCTCCAACTGGCCCCAACGCTTCACATACGCGCCGAGCACCGCTACCGCCGCCGGCGTCACGCCTGGGACGCGCCCTGCCTGCCCCAGCGTCTCAGGCACCACCGACGTCAGTCGTTCCACTACTTCACGCGACAAGCCAGGCACCTTCCCGAACGGGAATCCGGTTGGAATCACTCGACGTTCGTCGCGCTCACGGCGCGCCACAGTCGCCTCCTGTCGCCGAAGATACCCAGCGTACTTCACCACCGTCTCGACACTCGATATCTCGACCGCCGCGCCGTCCTCCCCCGTCTCAACCTCCACGACGCCCTGCGCTGCCAGCCCAGCCAAGGTCACCCCTGGCCGCCTGAGCACTTGCGTCGCCGTCACCGTGCGTCCTTTCTCGCTAATCCTGGCTCTTCGCACACACGCAAGGTTTCGTTCGAAACGTCCCAGACGCCCCCTAAATCGCTCCCAACGCTCGTCATCCACGAGCCCAATATCACGACCCGTCGGCGTCAACCTCAGGTCCGCGTTATCGATCCGCAGCAACAGCCGATGCTCTGCCCGTGACGTGAACATGCGATACGGCTCGAGGCACCCTTGCGTGGTCAGGTCATCCACCATCACTCCGAGATACGCTTCCTCCCGCCCAAGTGTCCACTCCCCAGCACCCCGCACCGCTCTCGCCGCGTTCACTCCTGCCACCAGCCCCTGACCCGCCGCCTCCTCGTATCCAGATGTCCCGTTGATCTGCCCAGCCAGATACAACCCCTTCACCTGCCTCGTCTCCAGCGTGGGCCGCAACTCCGTCGGCTGGATGAAGTCGTACTCGACGGCATACCCTGGACGCAGCATGACCGCATCCTCCAGCCCAGGGAACGCCCGTATCACATCCTCCTGGACACGGCGCGGAAGACTCATCGAACACCCGCTTACATAGATCTCCGGAACGTCCACACCCTCCGGCTCCAAGAACACATGATGCCGCTCCCTCTGCGGGAACCGCACAACCTTGTCCTCCAGCGACGGACAGTAGCGTGGACCGATACCCGTGATCTGGCCGTTGAACAATGGGGACAGCTCGAGGTTACGCCGCACCAACTCATGCACGGCTTCGTTGGTGTGCAAAATGTGACAGCACACCTGTGGGCGCTCGACAGCGCGGGTCATGAACGAGAAAGGCACCGGCGGTCGATCTCCCTCCTCCTCTTCGAATCGGCTGAAGTCGATACTCCGCCCGTCCAGTCGTGGCGGCGTTCCCGTTTTCAAGCGACCCCACACCAATCCCATTCGCTTCAACGATTCGCACAGCATCCCTGACGCTGGTTCACCCATCCGCCCGGCCACATGTTGCTCCGTGCCCACGTGAACCAATCCGTTCAAGAACGTTCCTGTCGTCACCACCAGCGCATCACACCTGTGCAGCTCACCGGATTCCAACTGCACGCCAACAGCTCGACCGTGCTCCACGAGCACGGCCCCTGCGCGGTCCACAATCCAGCCGATGTTCGACTCTCCCTCGAGCCGTGCGCGCATCCACTCACCATAACGCCGCTTGTCCGCCTGCGCCCTGGGTGACCACACCGCCGGACCCCGGCTCCGATTCAGTAGTTTGAACTGGATTGCCGTCGCATCAATCGCTTGACCCATCAACCCACCAAGTGCGTCGATCTCACGAACGAGATGCCCCTTCGCCGTCCCTCCCACCGCAGGATTACACGGCATGTGCGCCACCGTCGCGCGGGATAGCGTGCACAACCCTACTCTGCACCCCAGGCGTGCCGACGCATGCGCCGCCTCAACACCGGCGTGCCCAGCTCCTACGACGATAACGTCATACCTAGCACTCATCTTTTCTCTACAGGAGTGACACAATCACAATACAACTTACATTCGCTTTTTATTCACTTGTAGACCCTCGCGACCTAGCCCCAATGTGCCCTCTACTTCCCGATACAAAACCGTTCAAAAATATGCCGAAGAGCGTCGTCCGGCGTTCGCTTCCCGGTCAACTCGTCGAGCGCCTCGCGCGCACGTAGCAAGTCCGCCAGCACGAACTCCTCGGCCGCCTCTGCCACCGCCGCTTCTCCTGCCTCCGCCAGCGCCTTGCCGACCCGCTCCAGCAGCCCGATGTGTCGCCTATTCGCTACCCCCGGTGTGTCGCCCAGCGCCTCGCCCCCTGTCAGCACATCGCTCAACGCCTGGCGCAGCCGATCCATCCCCTCACCCGTCCGCGCCGACACCTCTACGACGGCCGCCGCCCCATCAATGGCCAGCGACTGCTCTCCCAATCTTCGCGGCTCGTCCACCTTGTTCACCGCCACCACCCGCGCCACCTCAGCTGTTTCCTCCAGCACCGCCCAGTCCTCTGGTTCGAGTGGCTGGGAGCCGTCCACCACCACCACCGC
>JAYZGM010000168.1:0-6314 GCA_036336225.1 Acidobacteriota bacterium
CCATAGCGGCTGACCCGGCCGAACGTCGGCCGCAACCCGGTGATGCCGTTTCGTGTCGACGGCGAAATGATCGAGCCACGGGTTTCCGTGCCAATGGAGAAGCCGACCAGCCCCGCGGCGGTCGCCGCACCTGGTCCGGCTGATGACCCGCTCGCCCCCTGTTCGAGGTTCCAGGGGTTCCTGGTACGACCACCATACCAGCGGTCCCCGGACGCCAGGGCGCCCATCGACAGCTTGGCCACGAGGACGGCCCCAGCATCGGTCAGACGCGTGTACACGGTGGCATCGGTGTCGATGGTCTGGCGCCGATATGGCGACGCCCCCCACGTCGTCCGGGTACCCCGCACGGCCAACAAGTCCTTCGCTCCCCAAGGAATACCGTGCAACGGCCCCCGATAGGTCCCCGCCGCGATCTCCTCGTCGGCGCGTTTCGCCTGTCGGCGAGCCAGCTCTTCGGTGTAGCTGACCACACAGTGCAGGGTGGCGTCGTGGCGTTTCAGTCGAGCCAGATACAGGTCCGTCAGCTCCGACGACTTGATCTGTCGGGTCTCGACCAAACGCGCGAGGTGCGTGAGCGGCAGAAACGCCAAGGCTTCATCACTCGTGGGCATCGTGACCGCAATGGACTCGCGCCGAGCCGGTCGCCGCTCGGTGGGAAGCGTCATCCCGGGTGGCACCGGATTGAACACCAGCGCAGGCTGGGTCCCGTTGCCAAGATTGGCAGCGCGGAGCGTCTCAAAATCGGACCGTCGACCGTCTCGACCATTCAGGCGACCGGCGATTCGTTGAAGCTCCTCGGGACCAAACGTCAACCCGGCCAGCCGCTGCGCCGCCTCCAGCATCTCCGGTGTCACCACGTCCGCATCCTGAGCCACCGCCACCAGGGCGCCTGGCAGCAGCGTGGAACCAACCCCCACCGCCGACAAGCCCGCTAAGAAGCGGCGCCGGTTCAGTTCTAGTTTCTTGTCATCCATGGCACTCTGCGCTCTGTGTCCTCTCGGCCCGGACACGGGTTCATTCGGGGTGATAGTGCGCTCTTCGTTCGGGCCCGATGATCGTCGTTCTGGGCCCGGCGCGCTTCGGGCGACACACGGCGCGGGGTTCATGGAGCGCCGACGTGGCGCGAGCATCCCAAGCGCCGCCGGCTTCCCGACTGGTGCGTGCCCATCGCCCGTAAGATCGGTTTCGGTCTCGCACGAAGCGCACAGTGCCCTGAACGAAGAGTTGTTTATTGCTCCAGTTCTTAGTGTTGCGTCACAACCTCGCCCTTGCGACATCGCTCGTGCACGGCCCCATACTCGCATTCAATGGTGGCGTGGGTGATACCGTGCCGCACGAGAATATCGCGAACGAGCTGTTTGACCTGCTCGGCGAGACGAGTACCCGGTCGCTCGATGACGACATGCCCTTCGAAGGAGCGTTGGCGCTCGTCGAGCTCCCACACGTGCACATGATGGACGTCGCTCACCCCCTCCACCGCGCACAAGGCGTCAGCGAGCGCTGGCACCTGAATGTCGAGCGGTACACCAAGGGTCAGAATTCGGCTGGCTTCGCGGGTCAGGCCCACACCGTGAAACAATGCGTAGCCCGCGATCATCATGGTCGCGATGACATCGGCCAGATACCACTCGTATCGAATGATCAACACCCCGGCCACGATCACCGCCACCGACCCCAACGCGTCGGTCACGTTGTGCACGAACGCCGCCTTGACGTTGAGGCTGCGTGTCGACATGGCGTAGGTGAGCACGGCTGTACCGGCATCGACCACGAGGGCGACCACGGCCACGAGCACCACCGTCCAGCCCACGACCGGTGGCGGCGTGACCACACGCATAGCTGCCTCATAGAACAGATACAGCCCGATGACATTGAGCGTGGTGGCATTGATCAGCGCCCCGACGAGCTCGGCCCGACGATACCCGAATGTCTGGAACCCATCGGCCGGTCGTCGTCCGATGCGGCGCGCAACGAGGGCAATGAACAACGCTCCCGCATCACTCAGGTTGTGAAGCGCGTCAGCCACGAGCGACAGGCTACCCGACACCACCCCCCCAACCACCTGCACGAGTGTGAGGAGCCCATTGATGACGATGGCCATGACCAACCGTCCGTCGTGTTGGCTGTCGGCGACCGCGTGGGTATGCCCGTAGACGTGCCCGTGCGAGTGACTGTGCGCTGTCATAGAAAGGTCTGCCCCTTCAAGGACCAGTGTATTAAACCCGCCCTTTTAGCAACGTCCGTGAGCTGGACGCATCCCGCCGCGGACCGCCCCCGCGGCCGTGGCGCCGAAGTGGTCGCCAAAGCAGGGGTCGATGGGACGACTATTGGGTACCGATAGCCAGATACGCAGAAGATGTCGGCCCTCGAAAGGATCCGCCGCATCGGCGAAGGCGTCGCGTCGGTGAAAGGTAGTCCAGTTGTTCAGTAGCTGTAAATCGCCCGGTTCGAGACGGAGCCGAACGTTGAACCTGGGATCCTCGGCGAGCGACTCCAACACGTCGAGCGCATGGCGTTGGGCTTCGGTGAGGTCTGGTGCCGCTGGGTCACGATCGGCCCGGTCAATGAGCACACGCAGGAAATGCCCCGCGAAATGTCCGTCGTAGTCCGAGAACACCGGCAATCGACAGAACCGCCGCTCGTTGGCAGTGTCCACCGTGTGACGGAGGTAGGGAAACGGCTTGCGGAGCGTGGCGAGCACCGCGCAGTTTCGTGTGCGTAACTCCTCGTAGAGGGCCACCGAACTCACGATAAAGTTGTCACCGCCGTGGGCCGCTTGTCGCAAACAGGCAAAGGCGATAACGTCACAGCGATCGGTGTGAAAGCTGAGACGCTTGCGGGACGCGGGGCCTCGAAACCGGGGGTCCTCCGGCGCATAGCCGCGATCGCGCACATGAAAGAGACGCTCGCCCGCCGGACTCTGTGACAACGGTGTGCCCAATCGAGACGCCAGCAACCAGAATGCTCTGGTCGTCATGTCGTCCCCCCACTGGGTAACGGGCATCCCTCGCATCCGCATCACGCCACCACCGAGCTCCAAATGCGCGCGAACGTGATCGAGCGTCGGCGTCAACCTCGATAATGGGATAGTCGCTCCGGCATCGTCCATCCGAACATCGGACCGAAGCCCGACCGCACCCCGCTCGAGCTCCTCCAGCTCAGCCGGCGACAGATCTACCGACCACCCCGGCAGCTCAAATAGCTCGCTCCCGTGCCAGATGGTTTCGAGCCCGGCAAACGATGGCGCCCCCATGATGTCTGGTCTAGCCGGCCGTCTCGTCCATGGGCTGGTCCGGGAGTTGTACAACGGGCAAGCCAGGGGGCCGTTCGTGCGCCGGGTCTTGCTGAGCTGCCGCCACGACGACCACTAGACCGCCCAGCGCGGCACCCGAGGCGAGCCATAGGATTGACCAGCGACGAGAAGGAGAACGACCATGCATGCGCGACCCCCGAGAAAAAGACAGCAGACGGCGGCCCTCGCGGCAAGCCCCGAGCTTTCGGAGCGGGGCATTGCCACGTGCGTTCTCGGAGGCAGAACGTCTTTCGACCTGCTCGGCCCCGAGGGACTCAAACGCAAAGTTGACCACGAGACGGGCCCTCTCGACGAACAGTCCCACGTCCCAAGACGACCGCGGGAAACCGCGGCGAGTCTTCGCTGGGACGGGTATCCGACCGGCGAGGTGGTGGTTCCGCTCAACGACGGACGCACTGGCACGGCGAAACTTGTGCACCAAATCACGCGTAGAGGACATTAGGCTCGAACGATCTTCCCGATGATGTAGCCGCCCGAACGCTCGTCGAGATCAAGCTCGAGATGCCCGCGAGCCTGCGCCTCTTCGAGGAGGTCGTTGAACGAACCAAAGCCATACGCCGACTCGTTGAACCCGGGCCGCCGACGTTTGAGCGTCTGCTTAATCATCGAGCCCCAGAGCTTTGCGCGGTCGCCGCGCTCGGCATAGATCGCCTCGGCGGTCTGCAACACGAGATCGATAGCTCGTTGGGCGGGATCATCCGGTGGGGGTGAGGGCACCGGCGACCGCTTTCTCGCCGTTTCGGTGGTCTTGTCCCGGATCTTCCCGCGCGGGCGACGCCGTGGCGGGTGCCGGTCAGCCACGAGATCGTCGTAGAAGATGAACTCATCACAATTGTTGATGAGAAGATCGGATGTGGAGTTCTTGACCCCGACCCCGATCACGAATTTCGCGTTCTCGCGGAGCTTGCTCACGAGTGGGGAAAAATCGGAGTCGCCCGATATCACCACGAACGTGTCGATATGTTCCTTGGTGTAGCAGAGGTCGAGTGCATCGACGACCATCCGAATGTCCGCAGAGTTTTTCCCCGACTGACGCGTGTGGGGGATCTCGATGAGCTCGAACGCGGCCTCGTGCATCGTCGGCTTGAACTCTTTGTAACGATCCCAGTCGCAGTACGCCTTTTTCGTCAAAATGCTGCCCTTGAGCAATAAACGCTCGAGCACCGGTCGTACATCGAACTTCGTCAAGTTCGCGTCACGCACACCCAGCGCGATGTTCTCGAAGTCGCAGAACACGGCGAGATTCCCGTCACCATTCACAACAAGCGCTCCATCCTCTTGGTCGAAACCATCCGGTCGCCCTTACTTCCGCCCGACGGCGGCCTCTTGTTCGGCTACCACCTCAAGAAACAGCGCCTCGACGGCGTCGAGCTCTTTCCAGTAGCCATCAGGGTCAACAAACGGGTTCGGTCCATCACCGAGCCGCTCGTATTTTTCAGCCATTCCGTACATCGCGGGGTGAGACCCGAGCGGGATGTCAGGACGAAGCGACCGCAATACGCGGAACCCCTGTCGGTATTGATTAACGATGGTCGGGTTGTCGGGGTTGTTCACAAATTTGAAGTTGGGATTGCTGCCCATGCTACCGATGATGACCACTTCATGCCAGTGGCCATCTTCTTCGATCAAGGCAGTCCACGTGGTACAGCCACGGGAGTGCCCTGGTGTCAGCCGGGCGGTCAGGGTCGTTCCCCCGAGCGTCACGGTCGCCCCGTCATGCAGGACGCGGTCGACCGGATGCGGTTTTCCACCGGGTCGCATCCGCTCCAACGCAGGCACGTCGTCGGCCATGGCCATCACCCGAGCGCCGGTCATTTGCTTGACCAGCGCATCGCCCTCCATATGATCGGCATGCGCGTGACTACCGATGATGATTTGGATGTCGCTGAAGGCAAACCCCAAACCCTCAACCGACGATCGCAGGCCGTCAACCGCGCGCTCCCAATTCGTGTTGATCAGAATGTGGCCCTCCGGCGTAACGACGAGGAAGGCCGCAAGACTACGGGTCCCAACATAGTAGAGGTTGCCAACAATCTTATGTGGTGGAAAGGGTGTCACCTGGTCTTCTGGCAACCCGACATTACGCCGAAACATCTCCTCTTGGCTCAGTGTACGGACCGGCTGCTGTGCAGCCATAGTCGCCGCAATCATCGTCAAGAGACCAGTCGTCACCACGACCCGGCATCTCTCACTACGCATCGTTATCCCCCGCTCTTCATCCGGATCGAAACCGCATATTTAATCCGCTGTCGATGCCAAGTGTAGGTGATGTGGACCCGCCCGTCGGCCGCCTGAATCATGGACGCGGAGGAATACTCACCCTCCAGCTCTTACTCTAGCGTCGACCCAACGTCCAAGTTCGCCCCTGATCATCCGACGTGCGCACCAACCCCCACCACTCACGGGGGCTCGGCCCCACCCTGTAAGAAAAGCAACAACGGTCCGTTAGAAGACCAAAAAGTAGGATCGGGTTCCAGCACGGATAACGCCCCCAATCCTCCATAACCCCAATGGCGACCTCAATCGGCCCGGTCTAACTCTCGCCCATGGTGTCCCGACAGCCAGACCCCACGTCAGGAACCCCCTAGGCCGTCCCTCGAACCAAGCCGCCACTAATCCGTCAGCCGCCTCAACGACGGTCGAGGCATGAGCCGATGGAGACGGCGTAACGTCACAAGTGAACTCGGCCGTGCGGGCGTCCGACACGCCCGACGCGACCACTGTAACCAGCAGCCAACCACCCGTAACGCCGTGCCTGTCCTCTCATACCTACCCTTAGAGCGTTGTGAGAATGCAGCGACCGCCGAGGTGGGTTCGAAATCGAGGAACCGTGGAAGGAGAATGAAAAAGCGGGTGCTGGACAAGGCCCAGCACCCGCCTCTAGCAATCACAACGACAACAGACCCTCCTCAGTGACCATCACCATTCGGTAGCCGCAACGCGGCCAGCGAGCCCTGGAAGGAACCGCCCCGAGCAACCTGAACAACGATGTACTGATGGC
>JAYZGM010000169.1:0-5705 GCA_036336225.1 Acidobacteriota bacterium
GCGCGGGTAGCTCGTCCGGCTCCGATGGCGGCAGATCGAGCTCTTCGAGTACCTGCGCGATACGTTCTTCCCGCTCCAACGAGTCGTCGTAGACGAAGGTGAGATCCGGCACATGTCGGAATCGGAGTCTTCGACCAAGCTGCCCTCTGAGAAACGAGGCGGCACGTCGGAGACCCCGACCCGCGTGTCGCCGGGCGGTCGCGTCACCCAGGACGGTGAAATACACCCGCGCGTGCTGCAAGTCGCGTGTCAAACGGACATGGGTGACAGTGGTGAGCCGTAGGACCGGATCTCGAGCCCACCGCTGGAGCAAGAGACTTAGCTCTGCGCGAATCTGTTCACCAAGCCGATCCGGGCGCGCGGGCATTCTTGAATGTGGCTAAGCGAGCCATTCGATGTCGCTGCGAACGACAACACCGGGTTCGACGCGTTCGACTTCACGGAGTGCGCTATCTAATGTGCGTTCCACGATCTCCTGGTCGACCCCCACGGTGACGATGCCAAGCCCTGCCCTTTGCCAGAGATCGTGATACGCGATTTCGGCGACAGCGAGATTGAAACGTCCCAGACGGTCTTTCACACGCCTGAGTACCGCACGTTTGTCTTTGCGTGACCGAGCGCCGGCCACGTATAGCTCAAGGGTGAGCAAGCCGACGGTCATCGTTCCGCGGACTGCATCGGCGGATGGCTGAGGCACAACGCGTGGCTGACGGCTCCGCCCGGAGCACACTCACGCATGCGCTGAGACCGTCCACTAGACGGTGGCTGCCATTTTTTCTTCGGTGAAGACCTCGATGACATCGCCCACCTTGAGGTCGGCGTATCGTTCGAATGCGATGCCGCATTCGAGACCGTTCTTGACCTCGCCCACATCGTCCTTGAACCGGCGGAGCGACCCGATTCGACCTTCGTGCACGACAACGTTGTCACGCAGCAGTCGAGCCTTGGTATCGCTGGACCGGCTGATCTTTCCTTGCACCACCATGCAACCAGCCGCCGCGCCAAACTTCGGCACCTTGAAGACGTCGCGTACTTCGGCCGAGCCGACCTGGATCTCCTTCACGGTCGGTTCGAGCAGACCGGCCATTGCCTTCTTGATTTCTTCGGTGATGTCGTAGATGACGCGATGAAGCCGAATGTCGATCTGTTCTCGCTCCGCCATGGCGGCGGCGTTGCGGTCAGGACGCACGTTGAAACCGATGATGACGGCGTTGGAGGCTGCTGCGAACACAACATCGCCTTCATTGATCGCCCCAGCACCGCTGCTGATGAGCCGCACCTTGACGCGTTCGTCACCAAGCTTCCCGAGGGTATCGGCCAGCACCTCGGCTGAGCCCTGCACATCGGCTTTGACGATGATCGGGAGTTCCTTTGCGCCACCCTCGGCGATTTGCTCCTGGAGTGACTCGAGCGTGAGACGGCCACCCTTCTCGCCCAGGGTCTTCTCTTTAGCCTGACCCTGCCGCAGCATCGCAATCTGTCTGGCCTTTGCGGCGTCGGCGACCGCCTGGAAAGTATCACCTGGCTGTGGCAACCCGGCCAGACCTAGCACTTCGATCGGGCTCGAGGGGCCGGACTCCTTCAGCTGTTGCCCCCGGTCATCGATGAGGGCCCGCACCTTGCCGACAATAGGTCCCGCGATAAAGTTGTCGCCGATCCGCAGCGTGCCGTCCTTGACGAGGATAGTGGCCACGGGACCTCGCCCTCGGTCGATCTTGGCTTCGAGCACCGTGCCGCTCGCACTTCGTTTGGGGTTTGCCTTGAGTTCCCCCAGGTCGGTGACGAGCAGAATCATCTCCAGCAGCAGCTGAATATTTTGTTGCTGTTTTGCCGAGACTTCGACGGTCACGGTTTCGCCACCCCAGTCCTCGGGGGTGAGACCAAGCTCGGACAGTTCGGTCTTGACGCGTTCGGGGTTGGCGTTCGGTCGATCGATCTTGTTGATCGCGACAATCAGCGGTGCCCCGGCCGCTTTCGCGTGATTGATCGCCTCGCGTGTTTGCGGCATCACGCCGTCGTCCGCCGCCACAACGAGAATCACGATATCGGTGACACGGGCTCCGCGAGCCCGCATGAGCGTGAACGCTTCGTGCCCTGGCGTGTCGAGAAAGACGATACGCCGACCCTTGATCTCGACCGCATATGCGCCGATATGCTGTGTGATCCCTCCGGCCTCCCGTTCCGCGACCCGGGAGTTGCGGATCGCGTCGAGCAACGTCGTCTTGCCATGGTCGACGTGACCCATGACCGTGACCACCGGCGCCCTCGAGGTGACATCGTCTTCCTGCGCGGCCGTCGTCTCGACCTCTAGCATTTCCTCTTCGAACGACCGCATCTTGACGTCGGCCCCGAATTCGCGCGCCACCATCGTGGCGGTTTCGGTGTCGAGTGTCGTGTTGATGGTCATCATCAAACGACGTTCGAGGAGTTTCTTCAGCACGTCCTTCGCCCGAAGCTCAAGCTTCTCGGCCAAATCCTTGACCGTCATCCCCTCCGCCAAAGAGATCGTCCTGGTGATCGGCGGCGGGGGAGCCGGGGTGTATGGCGTGGACGGCCGGGGCGGTCGGCGTTTTCGACCACCTGGTGGTCGCGGTGGCGGTCGATATGCTGGTCTGTAACCGACGGCCGGCGCGGTCGGGCGCGACCCTGGCGAACGCCTCGGTTGTGTGGGTAGCGGACGAGGCCCGCTCGGCGTGCTGGGGCGAGACGGCGCCGGACCGATGGGACGCGAACCAGGGCGCGGTCGAGCCGGCGATGGTGGTCGCGACGGTGGGCCAGTTTGAGTTGGTCCTTGAGGTGGCCGACCACCAGGTACTGAGGTCGCGGCCGGGGCCAGCGGCGTGAGTGGCGGCGCCGTCTCCTCGACCCGCAGCCTGAGGGTCGGCGGTACAAGTCGGCCGGTTGGTTTTATGGCCGACGCCGGTGTTGTCGGGTGCTCGGGTGGAGACGCGCTCATTGGTGCTGGTGTCGGTGGTGCTGCCGGGGTCAAGGGCGGCGCCGGGGCCGGTGGCGCGGGCGTGGTGGCTTCGACCGGCGGTGGTACCGGGGCCGTTGGCGCGGGCGCGGTGGCTTCGACCGGCGGTGGCGCCGGGGCCGGCTCGACCGGCTCGGGGGCCACGTCTATCGTCGGCTCCGGTTCAGCAACGGGCGCTAACACCTTCTCAGGTGGCGCCTCCGTCACCAGTTCAGGTTCTGTTGCTTCAAAAATCAGTTCCGGTGTGGTCTTAGTTTGGGCCTGGGCCTGGGTCTCGGTCAGTGGCGTGGGCGGCTCGACGACCGGCGTGGGTGTTTCGACATCGGACACCGACACGGGCTCGAGCTCGGATTCTATCGCCGACCCCTGATCCATCGTCGGCGGGGCTATTCTTGGGGACTTGACCAGTCGTGGCGGACCGAGTCGAGGGCGCATTGTCGGCTCGGTCGCTTTTGCACTCTTCGCGCCCTTTCGAGGCCGACTGGACGGAGCCGCCGCCTGCGAAAACAAGCGCCCAGTGGGGAGACTTAGATTGCGCTCCCGTGCGGTGCGCTCCGCGAATTGCCTGGCGACGATCTCCTCGATCGTGCTCGACGCGCTCTTGACTTCGATACCGTGCTCACGTTTCAGTAGGTCGATCACCTCGTGACTCGGAATACCGAGCACCTCGGCGACCTTGTAGATCCGGATCGTGGCCAACGTGTGTCCTCTGTCTTCGGCGTCTGTGTTCGTGCCCGTTGCCCACCGCTTCGAGACGGTGGGAGCTGTTCGGTCCCCATTGCTAAGAGGGGGTGTTTCACCGTGGTTCAGTTGGCGTCGTCGCCACCTGGAGTCTGAACGTCTGACGATTCCGATACCGTGTTCTCCGTGGCCGCGGACTCGCCGGTCGCATCGGGGGTGTTTGTCTGTGGGGCGTCAGGCGTGGGCGCGTGTGCGCTCGTCGTCGGTGTCGCCATCGGCTCGATACCCTCCTGCGGTACCGCCTCGCTCATTCCACTACCCACGGCGCCACCAGCTGCCATCGTCGCTGCCTCCGCGTCCAGTCTCAGGGCCTCGGCTGCACCTTCGGAAATCTCCAGAACGCTGCTGAGCTCTGCGGCTGAGGCGGATATCATTCGCTCGACTGTCTCGATGCCGGCCGCGTTTAGCTTCTCGACCATCTCTTGGTCAAGACCGGGGACGGACAACGGAGCCGGTTCTGCTCCAAGCTCGTCAAACTGTGCCTCGACCTCTCGGCGTTTTTCTTCTTCGCTCTTAATGTCGATTTTCCAGCCGGCCAACTTCGCGGCCAGCCGCACGTTCTGCCCTTTCTTTCCGATCGCGAGCGAGAGCTGTCGATCCTCTACCACCACTTCGATAACGCGTTCAGCCTCATCGACCACCGACACGCGTTGCACCCGTGCGGGGCTGATCGCATTGGTGACGAACATAGCGGCGTCGTCCGACCACTCAACGATGTCGATCTTCTCGCCGCGCAGCTCACGAATGATCGCTTGCACTCGGGTGCCCTTCATTCCGACACACGCACCAACCGGGTCGACTTCACGCTCGCGTGAGGCGACGGCGATTTTGGCGCGGTCACCGGCTTCTCGGACAGCACCGCGAATGACGACCGTACCGTCATAGATTTCCGGCACCTCTTGTTCGAACAACTTGATCAACAAGACAGGATCGGTGCGGGAGAGAATGATCTGTGGTCCCTTCGTGTTCTTGTTGACGTCTTTGATGACCGCGCGCACCCGGTCGCCGGTTGTGTAATTTTCTGCCCGTGACTGTTCACGGCGAGGCAACATTGCCTCGACACGTCCGATTTCGACGATGATATCGCCGCTCTCGAACCGTTTGACGAGACCGTTGACGACCTCGCCGAGGCGTTGGCCATACTCGTCAAAGACGTTTTCTCTTTCTGCTTCACGGACTTTCTGAAAGATGACCTGCTTCGCCGTCTGGGCCGCGATGCGCCCCAAGACATCGGTTGGTTTGGGAAACTCGATTTCCATCCCAGCCTCGGCCTCTTCACCGTAAAGCTCTTGGGCCTCGCCAAGCGCAATCTCCGTGGCGGGATTCGAGACCTCGGTAACAATTTGCCGCACGGCGAAGAGCTCGACCTGTCCAGTGTCCGGGTTGAATTTCGTGCGGAGGTTTTCGTCCGACTTGTAATATTTCCGTGACGCGGTCAGGACGGCGTCCTCGATGGCGGTGATGATAATGTCCGCCTCGATGCCTTTTTCCTTGGCCAGCGCCTCGATGTTCTGTTGCAACGCGTTGTTCATGACCCTTTCCTGCACGGGGCGCGGTGTCGTGCGGCGCCGACCGCTTTGGTCACACGTTCGTGTGTGCTGCCGTCATGTGGTGCGAGCCGCTTTCTTGTCGTCACAGACGTGCGACCTTCGTTCAGATGGGAGGCAGCTAAATCTCGACTTCCAGTCGAGCCCGGGCGACCGTATTCACTGGTACGCGGCGTGTCGTTCTCCCGTCCTCGACGATGATGACCTGGTCCTCAACCCGGGCGATGCGCCCGGACACGAATCGTTGTCCATCGACGGCGACGGATGTCACGATTTTGACGCGCCGCCCCATGAACCTGATGAAATCGTCCAAACCGCGTACGGGTCGGTCGAGACCCGGCGACGACACCTCCAGGGTATAGGTGTGGTCAAACACCACGTCCTCGGTGTCGAGGATGGCACTCAGATCCACACTGACCGCCGCGCAATCGCTGACGGTTACG
>JAYZGM010000170.1:0-13679 GCA_036336225.1 Acidobacteriota bacterium
CCGCCATGTGCCAGAGCTCCTCGCCGCTCACCGCGTCAAGTGCAAGGAAATATCCGTCTACCGTGCCGCTGAATACAAGGTCGCCAGCGGTGGCCATGATCCCGGCAGTCGACCGTGGCTGTATGTCGTAGTTCCACCGAATATCACCGGTTCTGGGGTCGATGGCTCGGATGGCGCTCTGGTAGTTGTCGAACGGCAAGGGCCGCTGTCCACCCCCGCCCGTGTATCGGTCTCCTTCTACGTAGTCTTCGTCTCGCTTGTAGAAAATGTCTTCTCCGTCATACGCCTGCACGTAGAACAGCTCGGTCCGAGGACTGTAGGCTGGGGAGAACCAGTTGGTGCCACCGCCGACCGGAGGCGACACGAGGGTGCCCTCGGGGGTCGGGGCGGTATTCGGCACACGGATGGGTCGCCCGTTTGAATCGAGTCCCTCGGCCCACGTTTGCTTTGCAAACGGTTTTCCTACAAGGAATTCACCGGTCTCACGGTCGAGCGTATAAAAGAACGCGTTCCGGTTTGCCCACATCATTACCTTGCGGGTCTCGCCGTCCCACTGGAGGTCGGCCAGGATTGGGACCTGGATCGCATCCCAGTCATGCACGTCGTGTGGAGTGAACTGGAAGTACCACTCGAGGTCGCCCGTCTCGCCGTTCAAGGCCATGGCCGAGTCGGAGTAGAGGTTGTCGCCCAGACGTACGTCTCCGTTCCAGTCCGGTCCAGGGTTGCCCGTGCCCCAGTACACGAGATCCAGGTCTGGGTCGTAGGCCCCGGTGATCCAGCTAGCCGAGCCACCCGTGCGCCACGAGTCGCCGGCCCAGGTTTGGTTGTCCGGGTGGTCAGGTCCGGGTACGGTCCACGCCCGCCATGCCAGGTCGCCCGACGTCGCGTCGTAGGAGTCGATGAATCCGCGAATCCCGAATTCCCCCCCGGCGATTCCGGTGACAACTTTGTCCTTCACTACGAGTGGGGCGGCGGTCTTGCTATAGCCTGATCGATGATCGGCGGTTTCCCGGTTCCAGACGAGGTTTCCCGTACGAGCGTCGATCGCCACGAGATGGGCGTCGAGTGTGCTCATGTACAGCGTGTCCCCGAGGATGGCGACCCCGCGATTGTTCCGACCACAGCAGATACGCAGGTCGTCGGGAAGAGGATGGTTGTAGCGCCAGAACTGACGACCGGTGGCGGCATCCACCGCGACCACGTTACTTGGCGCTTCGGTGATAAACATCACCCCATCGACCACGACGGGCACGGTCTCCGCGCGGTCGAGCTGTGGGATCTGATATGCCCATTTCAGCTCGAGATCGCTGACGTTGCGGTTGTGGATCTGCTCGAGGCCACTGTAGTGCTGGCTGTCGAGTGTGCCCGAGTACATCAGCCAGTTCTCCGGCTCATCCGCCGCGTTGAGGAGACGCTCCCACGTCACGGGGGTGAACGACGGGGTGACACCGGGCTCCGAATCGGTCTCTTGCCCCGATGCCGGGAGGGCGATGGCGATGGCCGCAATGACGATGGTGAGCCGGGTCATGATTAGCTGTCCTCCCGACGGAGCGAGGATAGATACGCGATGAGGTCGTCCACCTCAGCTTGGGTCAACATCGCGTTGACGCCGGGCATGGTCGAGTCGGTGACTCGGTCGTACGAGCGGACGCTCCCCTTGGAAAACGACCAGAGATTCTCGTCGTCGTCCATGATCCGCATCGTGAAGGTATCTTCGCCCATTCGGAGACCCTCGACGACGGTGCCGTTCTCCCGGGTGACCCGGAGGGTCCACCATCGTGGGTCGACGTCCTCGTTGGGGGTCCGCAGGTCACTGACCAGCTCGTCCGGATCTCGACGGCTCCCGACCTGGCTCAGGTCCGGGCCCCGGCGGCCACCCTCACCGTTCACCATATGGCAGTTGGCGCAATTGCCCTTGCCGTTGTACACGGCCCGACCGTTGGCTGCGTCGCCTGGCAAGTCGATGTCCGCCGTATCGTTCAACGAGTTCAGGTAGCTGACGACCATCCACACCGATTGGTCGGTCGAGTTGCGGCTGATACCGATCATCTGGGTGTTGGGTAGCCCTTCGCGGACGATCTGAAAGAGCCCCGCATCGGTGCTGGCATTGCGGAATCCGCTGGTCAGATCGGGACCGAGCTCGCCCCCCGCGCCGTCACGGCCGTGACACCGGCCACACTGTTGACGGAATAGCCGCTCGCCCATTCGGATGTCGAGCGGATTCGTAAAGGTGTTTTCGGTGGTTTCCTGGGCACGCGGGTCGGCTGGGGCCGTGACGAGAAACACGGTCGCGAGCACGGTCGGCGCTGCGATCGCCCACAGGCTTCGCACTAGCATGTTGGCCTCCGGAGATTCGATTGTTGCCGTCAGGGTACTCGCCGGTGGCGTGTGGTGCGCCGCCGGCACGCCTCTCGACGGTGTCTGGGCCCACCTAGGGCAGAGTAACCGTCGGATCAGCGACCATATCACGCGGGTGGCAGCCGATGCACCTCCCAGTTCACACCGATGACCACCGCGACGCTCTCGGGTGCGACGCGGGGCCCGACAGGGACTGTCAAAACAGTCCTCTGAGGAATCTGAGGCCGAGCAGTAACACCATCGGCGAGAAGTCGAGCCCGCTCATCGGGGGTAAGGCGCGTCGGATGGGCTCCAATACGGGCTCGGTTGCCGCGTGCACGAACTGCGCAATGGGGTTGGAGGGTGGGAGCTGGACCCAGGACATGACCACCCCGACCAGCACGACGAGAGAGTAGATGTCGATCAACTGTCCAAGCATGGGTTCAGTCCCCGGCGGCGACTCGCGCGGTCTCGTAGGTCAAGGTTCCACGCTCGTCGAACCACCGGAACGCTGCGGTCGGGGCGTCGCCTGGGGTCACCGTCACCTCCAGAAAGCCGCCGGTCGGTTCCGGTGAGGAAAACGGTTGCTCGATGAGTCCGTTGGGGTCGTTCGAGTCGGGGTCGCCCGGTATTCGGCCCAGACGCGCGTTGGCGTCGACGAGGGCGCCGGTCGAGAACTCTTCGAAGCCACTCGGATGAATAGAGTGATACTGCCAGTGTCGGTCGCCACTCACGATGTAAAAATGGCCATTGAGTAAGTCGTGTGCTTCGAGCCAGTCGAAGAAGAGGTCACGCTCGTATTGGAACCCCATCGGGTTCGAGTGATTGTCTCGCTTGAACCGGTCGTGTCCCTCAGATTGCCGGCCCGCTTGGTTGGCATCGTCGGGGCCGATCATTGGGGTTGGTGAAATGAGGATCTTGAACGTCGCGTCACTGTCGAGCAACGTGTCCTTGAGCCAGGCAAACTGCTCCGCTCCCCACATGGTTTTGTCCGGCCCCGGCTGCATCATATTGGGGCTCCGGTAGTCACGCCCCTCGGTCAGCCAGATTTGCAGGTCGCGGGACACGCGATGTGTCCGATACGTGAGCGGGTCGGAGGCGTTCGGCTCGACGACCGGCAACTGCTCCAGAAACGTGGTGGCGCCCAGCGCCGGCGACGGATCGGGTTCGGTGTCGGTCGTGTTGTCGCAGTCGTTGTAGCGGTAGTCGTGGTCGTCCTTCTCCCAGTAGGTCGGCACTGAGGCGAATAGGTCGACGAACCGAGGTTGCACAAGCTGCTGATGCCACTTTTTACGAAGAAAGGCTTGGGTGCGTTCGAATTCGGAGAAAGGGCTGTCGTAATACACGTTGTCGCCGGTGCCCACAAAGAACGCAGGCTGTCGCGCGAGGATCGCCTCGAGGGCCGGATACCCGAGGGCCTTATCTTCGGGAGTGCCGGCCCGTGGTCCGTCACCGTGAAATTGGGCATAGTTCATACCGGTGACGACGACGAAGCGTATCTCCGTGGCCGCATCGGCCCCGGGCAGCGTGCTGAAAGAGCGAGCCGGTCCTACCTCCGTCTGATCCGGTGACGGACCATACTCGAGCCGGTAGAAATATTCGGTGCCGGCGTCGAGACCATCAAGTTGGGCTTTCACGATAAAGTCCCCTTCCGGCGTGGCATCAAGCCACGGTGAGGTCGTCGGCTCCGAAAAGTTATCCGACCGGGCGAGCTCAAATCGCGCCACCCCTGGGGCGCCCTCCACATCGCCATCGACAAGCCCCGACGCGGTGGTCAGCCGCGATTGCAGGATGACGCTGTTGGTGGTCACTTCGCCTGCGATCTCCCCTTGGCCGTTTGTGATTGTGATCGGCTCCGGTTGTGTCCCGGCGCAACCCACAAGCAGCAGCGAAACGAGAAGCAACGCAGTGTTCCAGATTGGTTGTAGCCTCGGCATCTCTCCCTTTCCCAGGAGGTCGGTGTTCGGCCGCATGACCGCCTGAATATCGCCGGTCCGTGTCCGTCATGTGAAGTAATGTGCCGGTGTCTGGGTCACCGAGACGGAAGTGCGAAGGCGATCAGCTCACGCGTGTCGCTACCGCCGCCACCGCCACCGCCACCCACGGCCACGACCACGTATTGCCGACCCTCGTGGAGATAGGTCACCGGGTTTCCCCACGGCGGCGCGGGCAGACTGATGGACCCGAGATACTCGCCCGTGTCCTTATCGTAGGCGCTGAGCGCCCTGGCGACGTCGACCTCGTCGTCGACCCCACGCCCGCCATGGTTCACGATGAGCAGCGTCTTGGTCACGAGGGGGCCGCTATACAACGCGCCCCCACCCCCTCCGAGCGCGGGAAGATTCAGATGCCGTACGGCTGGGTGATGCCTGGGACCGTCGCCGTGGGCGCTCATCCACCGGTGGTCACCCGTGCTCAGATCAATCGCGGTGACCCGTTTGTAAGGCGGTTTGACCAGCGGGAGCCCCTGTGGCCCCGGGAGACCCGTGGCCCAGGTCTCGGTAAACCAACCAACGGTGGCCGGTGGCGCGTATTTAATCAGCTCCACTACGCGGAGTCTTGTGTGAGACGGTACAAAAAGACGGTCGGTCTCGAGGTCCACGCCAGCCCCGGGCCAGTTGGCCCCACCCGCATCACCTGGCATTTGGATAAACGGTCGTTCGTCACCCCGGACGACCGGTGGCGCGAAGAGCGGTCCGAACCGCGCACGGGCGGCGATCTTGAGCGCTTCGGCACGGAGCTCGGGGGTAAAGTCGATGAGGTCCTCAACCGTGACTCCCTGCATGTCGAATGGGGCCGGTCGGGTCGGGAATGGCTGGGTTGGTGAGTACCGCTCCCCGGGAACGTTTCCGGCTGGCACTGGGCGCTCCTCGATGGGCCACACGGGTTCGCCGGTCACCCGGTCAAGGACGAACGTGAAGGCCTGTTTGCTGACCTGGACCAACGCTTTGATCTCGCGACCATCGACCGTGAGATCGAGCAGATTGGCCCCGGTCGGGAAGTCGTAGTCCCACAGCCCGTGGTGTACTGCCTGAAAGTGCCACACTCGCTGTCCGGTCTCTGCATCGAGGCACACGATGCTCTCGGCGAAGAGGTTGTCACCGTGACGCATACCCCCATACCAGTCATTGGTCGGGGTGCCGATCGGGAGATACACATACCCGAGGTCTTCGTCGACCGCCATGTAGGACCACACATTCGTGTGCCCCGTGTAACGCCACGATTCGTTCTGCCAGGTATCGGTGCCGTACTCATCAGCCTGGGCGATCGTGTGAAAGATCCACTTCATTGCTCCAGTTCGTGTGTCAAACCCACGCACATGGCCGGGTGGCGCCTCTCGGGTGTCGGTGCGGTCCTGGACAACGCTTCCAACCACGACCGTGTCACGCACGATGGCGACCGGTGATGAGTGGGTCATCCGCGTGACATCGACCGGCCGCCCCAGGTTGCCGCTAAGGTCGACGATGCCGTCTTCCCCGAAGTCTGGATAGAGCGCCCCCGTGCGGGCGTTGAGGGCAACCAGACGGAGGTCATGCGTGGCGATAAAGACACGGGCGTCGTTGGTCACGTCGTCTTCCCAGTACGACACACCCCGGTGTTGCCACCCGCTGTTTGCGGGGCGATCGATCCGGTCATAGGAACGCGGATCGTATGCCCACTCGAGCTCGCCAGTGCCGGCGTCAAGCGCCGCCACTTGTCCGAGCGATGTGCTGACATAGACGAGCCCATCGATCATGAGTGGTGTGGCCCGAAATTGCCCGGCGCGGATCGCGCGCTCTCGGAGCACGTTGGCTGAAATGGGTGTCCATCGCCACTCGATCTCGAGATCCAGGAAGTTGTCCGGTGTGACCTGGCTCAGAGGCGAGTATTTCGTGTTCTCGGGATCACCACCGAAGGCGCGCCACTCGCCGACGCGGTCCGACTGTGCAGCAAGGGGTGCTACGCCGAGCTCGAGGATCAACCCGACCAGCCCAACGGACGTGAGCAACCTGCGCGGTGTGGTGATTCCCATCGACGTCAGTACTCCTCTGCCACCAGATGGGGCACTCTTCGGTAACGCTCTCGGTTTCTGGTGACCACGGACATGTCATACGGTCAAGCTCATCTTTGTCAAGAGAGGGCGTGCCAGCCGCCCTCATGCGGGTCAGGAGCTCTCTGGCAATGTGAAGGCCACCAGCTCCGAATCGGTGCCGCCGCTACCCAACGCAACCACGAGATACTGCTTGCCTTTGTGGAGATAGGTCACCGGGTTCCCGCCGGGAACCGCCGGTAGATCGATGGCACCCAGATGCGCTCCCGTCGATTTGTCGTAGGCGCTGATGGTGCGCGAGCTGGCGGCAACGTCTTCATAATCGCGTCCGCCATGATTCATGATCAGGAGGTCGGGGGTGACGAGCGGTCCCGAGCTAATGCCACCCCCGCCGCCGAGTGGCGGTAGGTTCAAGTGGGCCAGCGCCTCGTGTGTGCGCGGGCCGTCTCCATGTGGCTGCATCCAAGCGTGGTCGCCCGTGTTCAGGTTGATCGCGGTCACGCGTTTGTAGGGTGGTTTGAAGAGCGACAGGCCCTGCGGACCAGAGAGCGTCACACCCCACGGATCGGTGAAATACCCGATCGTGGCCGGCGGGTCATACTTGATGACCTCGACCACGATCAGCCGGCTGGACGACGAGACAAACAGCTGTCCCGTCTCGATGTCCACCGCCGCGCCCTGCCAGTTCGCGCCCCCACCGGCGCCCGGCACCTGAATGTATGGCGTCTCGGCTCCGCGTAGGACCGGAGGCGAGAAGATCGGCCCGAATCTGGTGCGACTATTTACGATCTCGAGCGCCTCAGCTCTGAGCTCAGGGGTGAAATCGAGGATGTCGTCGATGCTGATGCCTTGTCGATCGAACGGGGCGGGCTTGGTAGGGAACGGCTGTGTCGGGGAGTACCACTCGCCGGGGACGTTGCCCTGTGGCACCGGTCGTTCCTCGATCGGCCAGATGGGCTCGCCGGTGGCGCGGTCGAACACGTAGGTAAAGGCCTGCTTGCTGACTTGCGCGATCGCCTTGATGTTGCGTCCGTCAACTGTGAGGTCGATCAGGTTCGGGCCCGTCGGGAAGTCCCAGTCCCAGAGACCATGGTGGATCGCCTGAAAATGCCAGACCCGCTGTCCGGTTTCGATATCGACTGCGACGATGCTCTCGGCAAATAGATTGTTGCCAGGTCGCATGCCCCCATACCAGTCGTTTGACGGCGTGCCGGTGGGCAGATAGACCATACCAAGCTCTTCATCCACCGCCATATACGACCAGACATTGGTGTGCCCGCTGTATCGCCATGACTCGTTTTGCCACGAGTCCGCACCGAACTCATCCCCACGTGGGATGGTGTGAAAGATCCACTTCATTTCGCCGGTGCGCGCATCGTAGGCGCGGACGTCCCCCGGCGACGCCTCCCGCATCCTGATGTTTGTGTCCTGAATGATGCTCCCTGTAATGACCGTGTCGCCGGCGACGGCGACCGGCGACGAATATGTCATCCGCGACGCGTCGATCTCGCGTCCGTAGCCTTGGGTGAGGTCGACGTATCCGCTCTCTCCAAAATCCGGATAGAGGGCACCGGTATGTGCGTTCAGTGCGACCAGTTTCAGATCGTGGTTGGCCATGAAGATACGGGCATCGTCGGAGTTGGCGTCCTTCCAGTAGGACAACCCCCGATGATGCCAGCCCATGTTGGGGGGCCGGTCCATGTCGTCGTAGATGCGAGGATCGTAGGTCCACACCGTTTCTCCGGTTCCGGCGTCGAGCGCGGCGGCCTGACCGAGAGCGGTGCTTACATACACGAGCCCACCGGCCATGAGGGGTGATGCCTTGAATGCACTCGGACGAATGCGGTCGTACTGCTCAACGACAGGTCGCGATAACGACGTCCACCGCCACGCGATTTTCAGGTCGGTGAAGTTGTCTCTGGTGATCTGGTCAAGCGGCGAGTACTTCGTGTTCGCGCCGTCGCGTCCAAAGGCGTGCCACTCACCGTCGGGGACGGTCGATTGAGCCCCAACCCTCTGTGGGCCTCCCAGCACCGCGCCACATACGATTACAGCGACCAGACAACGAAGTCGGAGACCTATACGCATCGAGCTCTCTCCTTGTGCGACGCGGGATGGACGTTCTCTGAGAAGGACCGATTATAGTGCCGCGGCCTCTCGGGTTGGTGAGTTGAGGACCCGTCTGAATCGAACGTCATCCCCGAGCCGGTCACGCTCGAACCGGACCGTGCGGGCCCTTAGAACCCGATCAGAAACAACGTGATCATTCTTGGCCGGCCATTCTGGCGATACGCCCACCCGCGTTGTTCGTGGTCGACAGACCGCCGGTCTGTGCACTCCTCGTGCCTTGCTGGCCGGGTGCCTCGACGACCGAAATGGGCAACCTATTCCTGAATGGGTGCTTACTATCGTGGGTCTGCTACTCCGGTCCACGCAGATCAAACAACGGCTCGGCGACGGTCATTCTCGACTGATAGGCGTGTGCCGCGGCCACCACCTCGGCGACAACGACAGGCTGCTCTGCGGCCATGTCGTAGTGCTCACCCGGGTCTACAGCGAGGTCAAAGAGCAGTGGTGGGTCATGCTCGGTCCGCTCCGGGGGGAGCCCGTAACGCCCCTCGGTGATGAAGTGGACCTTGTAGCGACCGTGCCGAAATGCGTAGAGCTCACCCATACGGTAGTAGGCCATGAGCTGACGGGGAGCCTGGCCTGTGCCGAACAGTACCGGGCTCAGATCAAGCCCATCGATCGGGCGGTCGTCCGGAGGTGTACCGCCGGCGAGGACGATTGCGGTGGTGAACAGGTCCATGGCCGAACCGATCGCCTGGGTGACGCCAGGGTCGATGGTGCCAGGCCACCAGAAGATGCCTGGTACCCGCATACCGCCTTCGTAGGTTGTTCCCTTCCCGTGTCGTAAGAGACCGGCGGACCCGGCGTGGGTTTCGTAGCTGATCCACGGTCCGTTATCGCTCGTGAACACGACAAGCGTTTGCTTGGCCAGATCCAGACGTTCGAGTGTGCCCAGGACTTCACCCACGGCCCAATCGATCTCCTCGATGACGTCACCGTAGACGCCAGCCGTGCTGTGGCCTTCGAACGCCGCCGAACGGAACAGCGGCATGTGCGGCATCGTGTGGGGGAGATACAGGAAGAACGGGTCCTCCTGGTGGGTTTCGATGAAGCTGACCGCTTCCTCCGCGTAGCGACGGGTGACCGTCGACTGATCGGCCGGTCGCTCGATCTCGCCCTCGTTCCGCATCAACGGAACCTGCCAGTAGGCAGTTGAGGGCTCGAAGTAGGCGGCCCGGTTCTCGAGACCGTCGGGCAGGCTCCAGTCCATGTCATTCGAGTAGGGGATACCGAACCAGGAGTCGAACCCGTGTCGTGTAGGGAGATACGGAGGCAAGTGCCCGAGATGCCATTTACCGACGATTCCGGTGGCGTATCCGACGGTGCGGAGGGCCTCGGCGAGGGTGACTTCCTCCGCCGGCAAGCCAGCCCGGGAATCGGGAAAGAACACGCCCTGCCGCCGACCGAACAGGCCGCTTCGCAAGTGGACCCGACCTGTGAGGAGCGCCGCTCGACTGGGGGAGCAGACTGGTGCCTGCGCGTAGAAGCTGGTCCAACGCTGGCCCTCCGATGCCATCCGATCAAGATTCGGGGTCCGGATGTTCGGGTGGCCATACGACCCAAGGTCACCATAGCCAAGATCATCGGTCGTGATGATGACGATGTTGGGCGGTCGATCGCCGAGGGCCGGTTGTTGCGCCGACGGGGTAGCGGCCAGCGGACCAGCGAGAATTAGCGACACCAGCGTAACGTCTCGGAATGACGGTCGAATGAATATAAACATGATGGCCTCAGCAGGGGACGCTGGCGCATTATAGTGCCCGAGGCGGGGGCTCTTTAGTCCACCCAGCGCCTGCGAGGGGTTCGGGGTGAAGCCCCAATTACGTATGAATACACCAACCCATGTGATGCTCAACGCGCTGGCGTTGGGGCGGGGTCGGTGGTGCGAGCACTGCGTCCCCATTGCTACCGGCGCACTGCTCCCGGATCTGTCGATGGTGGTGCTCTACCTGTACGAACGTCTAGTGGTTGGAACTCCAGAGCGAGTCATCTGGTCCACACGCTATTTCGACCCCGCCTGGCAGCAGGTTGTCGACCTCTTTAACTCATTACCGCTGATAGTCGTTGGGGCGCTCGTCGCATGGTGGGCGCGGGCTCACGGGTGGCTGGTATTTTTTGCAAGCATGGCGCTGCACTGTGTGGTCGATCTTCTTGTCCATCGAGAAGACGCACATGCACACTTTTTCCCGTTTTCGTCGTGGCGATTCGTGAGTCCAGTATCGTACTGGGATCCAGATCATTACGGATGGCTGGTTGGGCCACTCGAGCTGATGATTGTGGTCGGTGGTGCGGTTGTGCTGGCTCGCCACGAGCTGCGGTCGTGGCGTTGGCTCGGGGGGGCCGTGCTGGTCGCCACCGGAGGGTTCGTGGCGTTTGCGATGACCATGTGGGTCTCTTGATAACAGCGCCAGTTCGCACGAATTGGTCCCCGCGTGCGTATACCTCCAAGAGGAGGTCACGTGGGATTCATCAACTGGATCTTGGATGTTTCCCAGCACAGCAAGATCGACGACGTGCGTCGTGAGGCAATGGAGAGTCGTCTGGAGGCCGCGCGGGTCAATCAAGGGGGATCGGTCGACGCGCAGCGGCTGGAACGGGCCTTGGGTGAGCTGGTGCTTGTCACTAAGACGATCCAACGCCTGATGGTCGAGAAGGGGGTTTGCGCCCACGACGAGCTGCGCGATACCGTGCAGTGTGTGGACGCAGAGGATGGTCGCCGAGACGGGCACGCGTCGATTTGATTCGCCGCTTGCTCCACCATGCCGCAATGACAACCGCACCCATTTGGGGGAGCGTCGCGTGGTAGGAGAACAGACAATGACACGCATTGATATGGCAGCGGCGTGGATAACGGCGCTTGTCTTCACGCTGATTCCACAAGTCTCTCTGGCTCAGTCGGACATCGTCATAGTCGGCGGCGCGGGCCGTCACTGTGGCCAGGACCCGGGTTGTATCAATCGCCTGCATCCTCAGATTCCGATGGCGGTCCGGGCAGAGCCCGGTCAAACCATTGTCTTCCGGGCCCGAAACGCCAGTGATTTCGACCTCGACCCGGCGTCTACCTATGACGATCCTCGCCAGGCCGACGACCAGATCGGCACCGTCCATCCGCTAGCGGGGCCGGTGCATATTGCGGGGGCGGAGCGAGGTGACGTACTCGCGGTGACCTTGCTCGACATCGCGCCGGGGCCGTTTGCCTATACGTCGGTCAGCCCAATCGGGTTCGTGTCCGATCACGTGACCGGCGCGTTTCGCGCGGTGTGGAGGCTGAATCGTACCGAGGCGGTCAGTGACGACATACCGGGGGTGCGTGTGCCAAACGCCAGCTTCCCCGGCATCGTCACCGTGCTGCCAGGACCGGCGGAACTCGATGAGATGCTGTCGCGGGAATCGGAGTTACGTACCCTCGGGGGCGCGGGATTTCCACCACACCCCACTCATGCGTCACCGGCGAGCGTCTGCGGGCCGAACGGATCCCACGCGAACGAGTGTCTTCGCACGTTGCCCCCTCGAGAGCACGGGGGCAACCTCGACATCCGCTATCTCCAGGTTGGTGTCACGCTCTATCTGCCGTGCTACGTCGAGGGATGTGGTCTAGCCATTGGGGACCCTCATTTCGCGCAGGGCGACGGCGAAGTGTCGGGGACCGCCATCGAGATGGACGCCGATTTCACGGTCACGACCCGTCTTATCAAGGAGGGGCCGGAGCTGACACGTGGACCTCATTTCGAGGGGCCCGTCCACGTGCTGGACATTCCCTCACGCCGCTTCTACGCGACCACGGGGTTTCCGCTGAAGGTGGCGGGGGAGATTCCTCCCGACATGCGTTATCTGGGCGCGAACGAGCGGATCGCCGGTCTCCGGAACCTTTCGAAGGACGTGTCGCTGGCGGCGCGCAACGCGCTGCTCGAAATGATCGACTACATCACAGAAACATACGGTCTTACGCCCGAGCAGGCGTATGTCGTGGCGAGTGTGGCGGTTGACCTGCGCATCAGCCAGCTGGTCGATGCACCCAACGTGGGGGTAACGGCCCTGTTGCCGCTCGATATATTCACGGCTCGGTGACGCCAGCATGAGGAACCGATGTGTGAAATGAACGCTCGATCATTTATGGCGGTCGGCGTGTTGTCGGCTGGCATCATGGTGGGAACGCTACCGACTCCAGCGAACGCGCAGGAAGCGGCCGCGAGCTCTTGGCGCGCGTCACGGACCCCGTGGGGCGACCCGGACCTGCAGGGGACATGGACCAACGTCACCGCGACGCCGCTGGAGCGACCGCGAGCGCTCGAAGGGAAGCAGGAACTCACGCGCGAAGAGCTGGTGGAGTGGGAACATCAGATCGTCCAGGAGTTCAGCACGGACACCGTGCCCCCGGCCGGCAGTGCAGGCTCTCACAACGAGTACTGGAGGGAACGAGGGCGACTGATCAAACGTACATCACTGCTCGTGGATCCTCCCGAAGGGAAGCTCCCACCGCTCACGCCGGAGGGACGGGAGATTCAGGCTCAGCTGGTCACGGCGTGGGGCACGAGTCCGGCTCATGGTCCGGAGAGCCGCGACCTGTTCGAGCGGTGCATCACGCGTGGGCTGCCCGGAGCCATGATGGGCAACTTCTACAACGATAACTATCGGATTCTGCAAACACGCGGATACGTGGTGATTCTTGTCGAGATGATCCATGACGCTCGGATTGTCCCGCTGCATGGCCGTCCGCATCCGAGCCGACAGATTCAACAGTGGTTGGGCGACTCGCGTGGTCGATGGGAAGGCGAAACGCTCGTGGTCGAGACGACCAACCTACGCAGCAACCGTGACCGCACCATCAGCCAAGGCTTGGGTGTCATCACGCTCGGCACGAGTGCGACGGCGCGGCAGGGTCCACTCTTTGAATTTTCGTGTCATGAGGGCAACTACGGCCCGCCAGGCATCTTGACCGGCCATCGAGTCGAAGAGAACGCGACGGCGGCTGCGCTGAGGAGATAGACCGCGTCCCGCCTGCTCGTGCCCTCTCCGACCTGGTATGTCACCTCATCGGGACCGAGTCGAGTGTCTCGCTGGATCGACAGTCCCGCCGCGTTGGGGCACCAGTGGCGTCGGTGTTCGACAGGCTAGGACGAGAGCACGAAGATGCGCTTTCCCGCCTCTGATACTCAGCGCAGGCCTACGCCCTGAGCAGTCG
>JAYZGM010000171.1:0-7430 GCA_036336225.1 Acidobacteriota bacterium
ACTCGTCGCCCTCCGTGGATTGGAACGGTCGGTCGCTCGTCACCGCCCGACATTGGTCGTCGAATTCAACCCACGGTGTCTCGAGCGTCAGGGACACGAGCCGGCCGATCTCTTGGGCTGGTTGCTGGAGCGGTATCCGCAGGTGCGAGCCGTCAGCCAGTTTGGCGATGATCGCTACTGCCATGGGGTCGAAGAACTCATGACATTCTGGCAACGTCGCGCGGCCGAAGTCGCAGCGGAGGGAAAGCTCCCACCTGGGCTTCTCCATCTCGACTTGATGGCGGAAGCGGATAGGCGGGCCCCTGGCTAGTGTCCTTTGCCGAGCCAATCAGTCACGGTCTGTCGGAACCGGACACCAAAGGCCTAGAATGCCAACATACCGCCTCCGTCTCGGGCCGGGGCAGTAGCAGGTGCACTTTTGACTACCTGGGTGATATCTCCCCAGGGTCGAGCAGAAGTTGATTCAACTGCAGCATCGGGCCCTTGCAGCTCTTGGCAAGTGCCCCGCTGTATTCGAGCGGCGCCGAATCCCTCCTGGACGGCGTTACTCCTCGGTCAACATTCCCGATTCGCTCCCTCGTCGCGCCTTGCCAGACGAGTTCAACGCCGCTCTCGGTGCGACGCAGGTTTCACCACGGGCTGCTAGGAAATGTCTAGTACCCCACCCACACCGCGACGAACAGCGCTGCAACCGCCACGACATACAACTTCAGCAGCAGCGGACCCACAAACCGCAGCCAGCGCTGATACGGGACCCGCGCCAGCGCCAGCATCCCCATCAAGAGCGCGTTGGTGGGAACGAGCATGTTGGTGAACCCGTCTCCGAATTGATAGGCCAGCACGGCCGTTTGTCGGGTCAATCCGGTGAGGTCGGCGAGCGGCGCCATGATCGGCATGGTGACATACGCCTGTCCGGACCCGGACGGGATGAACAGATTGCACATCGTCTGGACGCCAAGCATCCCCACCGCAGCGACCTCTCCCGGTAGCGCCTGAAGAGGGCTGGCCAGGGCATTGATGATCGTATCTATCACCTGGCCCTCCGTGAGGACCACTTGGATCGTCCGGGCGAAACCAACGATGATCGCGGTTGTCGTCAGCTCACCAGTTCCAGCGTAGAACGCCGTCGCCACCCGATTCGCGGGGATCCGAGCCACGACCGCGGCCGCGAGCGCGATACCCAAAAAGACCGCGGTGAGCTCGGTCAGATACCACTCGCGGGCTCCAACGCCGTACACGAACAGCGCGACCCCAAGCACAAACACCGCCACGACAGCCACCCGTGCCGGGGTGAGCCGGATATCCTCCGGAACGGCAAACCCGTCCACATACGAGACATCCTGAACCAAGCTACGGGACGGATCGGCTTGGACCCGGCGGGCGTAACGTAAGATGTGATGAATCCCAACGAGGAGACAGACACCAAGCAGGAGCCACCGAACACTCTGTCCAGACGTTAGCGACACCCCGGCAATGTCTTGCGCGATCAACACGGTGAAGGGATTCAGCGCGGCGCAGGCGTAACCCACACCAGCCCCCACGTAGATGATGCCCAGCGCCACCACAGCGTCCATCCGCAGGGCAAGGCACATGGTGACCAGTAGCGGCACGAAGGGCATGTACTCTTCAGCCATACCGACGGTTGATGAACCGACCGCGAAGAGGGTCACCATTCCGGTCACAAGCAGTACCGGGTGGTCGCCCCAGCGATGAATCGCGAGACCAATTAGCGCATCCACCGCCCCGGTCGCACGGAGCACGCCAAACACCCCACCCACGATGAGAATGAAAAAAATAATGTCGGCCGCGTCCGCCAGACCGGCGGGCACCGCGGTCAGGAAGGTGAAGAGCGGGAGCGGATCCGTTTCGACGAGGTGATATGTTCCGCGGATCACGCGGCGACCATCGCGCTCAAACTCACCGGCCGGCAAGATGTAGGTCGAGACCTGCGCGAGCAGGATCAACCCGCCGATGAGCACCAACGCGTCGGGAAACTGCGGCGCGCGGTGGTCCGTCATATCAAGACACAGCGGCTAACGAGTCGGGTCGTCGGACACCCGGACGAGCAGCTTCCCGAAGTTTTCACCGCGGAGCAGCCCCTGGAACGCACTGACGGCGTTCTCGAGCCCGTCGACCACATCTTCGCGATACTTCACCTCGCCGGACCGGATCCATCCGCCCACGTCTTTGATGAAAGCCGGGGCGAGATGCGCGTGGTCGAACACGATGAAACCGCGTATCGTGAGCCGCCGCGTCAGCACCAGCTGCATCAAGGAAGGGACGAGGTTGGGTCCCTCCGGCGCCGCCGTCATGTTGTAGTTGGCGATACGTCCGCACACCGGAACCCGGGCAAACTCGTTGAGCAACGGCACGACCGCTTCGAAGACCTTCCCTCCGACGTTCTCAAAATAGAGATCGATGCCCTCCGGGCACGCCGTTTTCAGGTCATCCTCGAGCGTGTCGCTGTAGTGGCTGACGCAGGCGTCGAACCCGAACTCGCCGGTCACGTAGTCGCACTTTTTCTGGGCGCCTGCGACCCCGACCACACGGTGCCCCTTGATCTTGGCGATCTGCCCAACGACCCCACCCACCGCACCAGAGGCCGCCGACACCACAACCACGTCGTCGGACTTCAGCGCCCCTACTTCCAGGAGGCCGACGTAGGCAGTGAGACCGGGCATACCCAAAACCCCGAGTGCCGTCGAAATAGGGGCCACCCCGGGCTCGAGCTTGCGGACCCCCACACCGTCGGAGACACCATACTCCTGCCAGCCATTCCCACAGAGCACCAGGTCACCCTCGGCAAATTGATCGTGCTTCGAGGCGACGACTTGCCCAACGGTCCCGGCTGTCATGACAGCCCCCAGATCGACCGGGACGGCGTAGGAGGCGCCGGCGTTCATACGACCCCGCATGTAGGGGTCAAGCGACAGATAGATCGTTCTTGTGAGGAACTCCCCGTCTCCCGGGGCGGGCACAGGGGTCTCGACCATTCGGAAGTCGGTGTCGGCAGGAAACCCCTGTGGTCGGGTGTTCAACACAATTTGACGGTTTGTCTTCTCCATGGAAAATCGCTACATCCTCGCTGGCTTTCCGACGGCAGAACACGACGGCTCGGGTCGCGAATGAACGATTGTACCCGAGGTATGATCGGTGCCGATCAATGAGGAGAACCCCCATGCATCATCTGCGTTCACACAAAGTCCGGCTCTTCGGGATCCTCATTGGCGTGCAGATCGCGCTGAGTCTCCCCCACCTTGCCGGAGCACAAACAGTCTTCGACGACTGGCAAGAACCGGTGGTCGTCGAGCTGGGGTTGATGGGCGCCAGGAACGGGCAGCGGCCCCGCCGGTTGGAACAGGGACGCATCGAGCTCGGTCCGGACGAGCAGTTTGTTCTCTCGGCTGACCCACTCGATCAACGTGGGCGACGCTTCCCCGCGAATCGGTTCGAGCTGGGCCTCGAAATGGACCGACGCTGCCGCGACCGTCTTGAGGTCTCCGGTGGACGAAAAGGACAGCTGTCATTCAGCGCCGGTCAGAGCCAAGGGCGCTGCCGGGTGGTCTTGTTCGTGCCCGGAAACCTGAATCTCGAATACGACCTGGAGTTCGAGGTCACCGGAATCGGAGCCTCCAACTACACCCGTGGCCAAGCGGAGGAGATCGTTAAACGGCTCTATCTCGCCGTCCTCCAACGCCCGGCAGACAAAGATTCGTTCGCGACCGCCGTCACCGAAATCCAGCGTGGCCGTCTGAGCCAACAGATCACTTCTATGGTCCGAAGCAAAGCGTTCGCCGGCATTCGTGACCGGTCGCAACCGGCCAGCCTCCTCGACGTCTTCTACGAGGGGCTCCTCGACAGAACTCCGGACTCGGCTGGCATCAATGACTACCTCTCCGGTATCCGCCGAGGTCGTTATGCCGACGCCTTGCTGAATCTCGTCCAGTCGGAGGAGTTCGAGATGCAACTCCCGAGGCGGTGACATGCCGATGAGGATTCGTACTTCTGGCGGAGTCTGTCTACTCGTTGCCTCGATTGGCCTCGCAGCCGCGAGCCAGCCGGGATCGTCCGATGATACCGATTGGCCGGTCTATCTCGGACCCGGCAGCAGCCAATACACCCCGCTAATCGAAATCACAAGACACAACGTTGACCGGCTCGAGGTTGCTTGGACCTATCACGCGGGTGATGCCGACACGGTCACCAATAGGAGCCAGATCCAGACGAGTCCGATCGTAGTCGACGGCGCGCTGTATGGCGTTTCACCGGTCACGAAGATCTTCGCGCTCGACGCCGCGACCGGTGAACGACGATGGGAGTTTGACCCCTTCGCCCACGGCGCGGAAGTACGTCGAGGTGGCACCAGCCGCGGAGTGACCTTCTGGGCCAACGGCGACGACCGGCGGCTCTTCGCCAGCGGGGGGTCGAAGCTGTTCGCGCTCGACGCGGACTCCGGCATCCCCATCGAAACGTTTGGTCAGGACGGGGTCATCGATCTGCACGATGGGCTCGACGCGGAACGTGACGTGTCGGATCTATTTGTGATCTCCAACACGCCCGGGGTCATCTACAAAGACCTGCTGATTCTCCCAACGCGCCATGCCGAATCGAGCCCCGCCGCACCGGGGAACATTCGGGCATTCGACGTGAGAACGGGTGACGTCGTGTGGGTCTTTCACACGATTCCGCATCCGGGCGAATTCGGCCACGACACGTGGCCGGCGGACTCATGGCAACGCCAAGGTGCGGCCAACAACTGGTCAGGCATGTCGGTCGACCACGAACGTGGCCTCGTGTTCGTGCCGACCGGCTCCGCGACCCCTGATTTCTATGGCCAAGACCGCGAGGGTTCCAATCTGTTCGCGAACACGCTGCTCGCCCTCGACGCAGCGACGGGAGAACGGGTCTGGCACTTTCAGGCGGTTCACCATGACATCTGGGATCGCGACTTTCCTGCACCACCCAACCTCGTCACCATCGAGCAGGATGGAGTGCGTCACGATGTAGTCGCCCAGATCACAAAATCAGCCCACGTCTTCATGTTCGAACGGGATACAGGTGAATCGATCTTCCCGATCGAGGAACGACCGTTTCCACCGTCGGACATCCCCGGCGAAGTCGCCTGGCCGACACAACCACTACCGACCAAGCCACCACCATTCGCGCGGCAACGGCTCACCCCCGACGAGGTCACCGACATCTCGCCCGAAGCCCACCGCTATGTCCTCGACCGATTGCAGCGGATGCGAAGCGACGGACAGTTCATCCCGACCAGCCGTGAAGGCACGATCATTCTTCCGGGGCTTGACGGTGGCGGCGAGTGGGGCGGGGCCGCCGTCGATCCAACAACGGGGATCATGTATGTCAACGCCAATGACATGCCGTGGATCGGGGCGATGGTTGAGATTCCACCGCAGGCGCAGGGGGCCCTCGTGGGGATCGGTCACCGTGTCTACGCGCTCCACTGTCTTCAGTGTCATGGTGTGGACGGAGCCGGCGACGAGCTTGGATTCTACCCAGCCGTCAATGATCTCCCGGGACGCGTGACCGAAGATGAAGCTCGAGCCGTGATCGATACCGGTCGAGGCTACATGCCATCACACACGCATCTGTCCGAACGCGACCGGGACGCACTGATCGCCTATCTGTTCGACTCCGAAGCGCCGGACCCACGGGCCGGGACGACGGACGCGGTCTCAACCGAACCTGAATGGGTGTTTGCGGGGTATCGCCGCTTTCTGGACCAGGAAGGACGCCCCGCCATCAAACCTCCTTGGGCGACCCTGAATGCGATCGACCTCAACCTGGGGGAGATCCTGTGGAAGGTCACGCTCGGAGACTGGCCCGAGCTGTCGGCGACACGGTCAACCGCGACTGGAGCCGAAGCCTACGGAGGACCGATCGTAACCGGAAGCGGGCTGATCTTTATCGGGGCAACGCGAGACGAACGGTTCAGGGTGTTCGATACCCGAAACGGCGATCTCCTCTGGGAGACCGCGTTGCCGGCGGCCGGATATGCCACCCCGATCAGCTATGCAATCGACGGGAAACAGTACGTCGTAATCGCAGCGGGCGGCGGGAAAATCGGCACGAAGTCAGGCGACGCCTATGTCGCCTTCGCACTCCCGTAACGGCTCGAGGCTATACTGAGATCGGGCGTGCCGGCGCCCCCACACATACGAGAGGCGTTATGACCTGTCGACCCATTTGCGTCCCGCTCATCCTGACCTTCGTCGTGTTCCCGATCGGTTCTGGCTTCGCGCTCGCGCAGCACGCGGAGCTCGAGCGACTCAAAGCGGCCACGACCGTCTTCGAGGAGATCATGGAGGCCCCCGACAACGCGGTGCCACGAGCGATCCTGGAGCGAGCCGAAGCCATCGCGATTATCCCCAACACGGTGAAGGCTGGCTTCATTTTTGGCGGACACCGGGGCAAGGGGGTCCTGAGCGCCCGCAACGAGCAAGGCGCGTGGTCACAGCCTGCGTTCCTCACCCTCACCGGTGGGAGCTTTGGTCTTCAGATCGGCGGTCAAGCGATTGACCTGGTCTTGGTGGTGATGAACAGACGCGGACTCGAGAAACTTATACAGAACGAGTTCAAGTTCGGTGGCGACGTGTCGGCGGTGATTGGACCGGTCGGTCGGGATGCGGAGGCCACGACCGACCTGCACTTCCGCGCAGAAATAATCAGCTACTCACGCACCAGGGGGCTGTTTGCCGGTATCACGCTGAAAGGCTCGACGATCACGGCCGACCGAGACGCCAACGAGCGATTTTACGGGTATCCGTATGGGTCAGGACAACTCGTGCTGGAGGAAGAGCCGGCCACACCCGAAGACTCCGCCGCCGTCACAGCGTGGCGGACACTGCTCTCACAAGAAGCCACACTCGCCACCGACACCGCGCCCTAGCCACTACTCGGCCCTGGTCGCGCTCCAAGTGCCACCACCGGCGATTCCGTAGTCGCAGGTTCCCTCCATGGAGTTGCCCTCGATGGTGCCGGTGTATTTCGCCTCACCGACGCCTTCGGCCCCAAAGCTGAACTCGATGGTGTCGCCCATGACCTTCCCGGTCAGCTCGGCAGAGCCAAACGTGCCTTCATAGGTCCCGGTCACCGTCTCCCCATCCTGTGTAAACACGAAGGTGGGCTCCCCTGAACCCACATCAAGCTCCACCACCGCAGTCCACGTGCCGCTGACGTCGATTTGGGCCGATGACGCGATCGCTGCGAGCGTGATCAGGATGACGACGCTGAGCCCGATGTTCCGTATCATGGTTCTGTCTCCTCCTTGATTCTTGTCACCGCGGCGGCTTTCTCGATCTTGGCCCACGTATCTCGAAGTGTCACGGTTCGGTTGACGACAAGTCTCTCGGCCGTGGTATCCGTATCCACACAGAAGTAACCTTGGCGCTCGAACTGATATCGGCTCC